>JACVCQ010000342.1 GCA_016741945.1 Chitinophagaceae bacterium | reverse complement strand
GTCCATAACCCAGGTCTCCATACGCTTTTAGAAAAAAGCGAAAAGGTATTTTGTCATGTGTTTTACTGGGGAAAGGATTACGCAGAATAAAACCGAATATCTGTTTGTGCAAAGTAGTTTTGATTATTCCCCCAGCAATACCATCAATTACATTGTACTCCAAACCACGCATTTGATTCAATCCATAGCCTAGTAATCGTTGATTAAAAAACACATCATTTCTGGGAAGTTTTACAATTCCGATACCTTCTAAATGTATAAAAGCGTTCTTCGACAAAGGATGTGCATAAATGGCACGCACACTGGTTTGCCAGAGATTCGATTCTTTTGTTAAACCACGTTTATACAAATTCGCTTCTAATTGGAACCCCTTAGAAGGATAGGGAATATAATCTACGTTATAATACTTGTATTGATAGTTAAAATCAATGTATCGGAATCTTGCTTTACTACCCGGAAAGTAATTCGGATTGAGTTGAAGAATGGTATCTGATAACTGCTCATCATTGTAAGAAATTTTGAAATAATGACGGTTACGAACATCGGGGCGATAAGAATAGGTGAAGTCAACTTTGGTAAACTTTCTCGCTACAGATTCTTGCCTGTTAAATAGCTGTTTATTATCTGCTGTTCCATAATTCAACTCTTTTTGATTGGCCCTTATAAAGCCAATATTAAACCCCTTGGTTAGTTTTTTATCAATAAAAGGAATATCGTACCGGATGGTAAATTGTTGTGTATATCCATTGATCAACCAGATATTGAGGTTATCATTTCTACCGGTTGTATTATTCTGTATGAACTTAATTCCATAATTAACGCGATCTAAACTCCGCTTTTGATCCACCCACCATTGGTTAAAGTTTCTATCCACCAGCCTGAAATAAGGTGTTGGAAAAAAATACCAGCGCTCTTTCAAATCAACATTGATGATGAGTACATTTCCTTTTTTAGCGGCTACATATACATTCACATCTACAAACAATAAAGTATTCATGATCTGTTGACGCGCGAGCTCCAATAGTTTATCCAGCTCATTGTCTGCAATACGTTCTCCTTTTTTAAAGGGTATTTCACGAAAAATAATAAAGTCGCGGGTCTTTTTATTGCCATTGAGTTGAATGTCGCCAACTACCTGATACATACTACGCATGGCAACTCTTTCCGATAAACTCAATGATGTTTTGGCCGTAGAATCCTGCACGGTTTCTTCCTGCGCATACAACACGACTGAGGATAAGAGAACCATCATAAAAGAAATAAATAACCTCATGCGCATGAAACCCTTTATAAAATAGTAAGCTTGTAAAAATAGGGAATATGCGTTTCCAGCGACTCTTTTCATTCATTTTAATTGAAATTCCCATACACGCATGCATTATTCCAGGTATTGATCAGCAGCTTTGATACAAACGTCTTTTCAAACATGGCAATGACATAGGAAATCCTGTTAACGAAAAGAAATGCAAGTGAAATTAAGAAAATAGATAGATGAAGAAGACCATCACAGATCGACTACATGTTTAAGTAAGCCAACAAGTGGTTATAATTTTCTTTCAGCTCATTGGCATATTGTTCTTCACCAAAGTAGTAACGAACAGAATAATCATAACGCTGGAAAGTAGCAACAATATCAGATACTTCCACTTTATTGATCTTGATGGTAACGATGATTTGTCCGGAATCATTTTCCGGGTAGGTATTCAGTTGGGTGATATAAGCATCATTGGTTTCTACCAATCTGCTGATCTCACCAAAAGAGAAATGTCGTTTATCGGTTTCCAATACAATAATACCGCCTCTTTCCTCTGTTCCTAAGAAACGAGATAAGTGCACCATCATAGAGCGAGAAGAAATGATGCCGGCTAATTCGCTCTGTTCATTAATAACAGGTAATAAGGTCAGTTCATTTTCTGCAATCAGCTTCAATGCAACAAGAAAATGTTCCTCTCCTTTAACGGATATCTTTTTGAGTGATTGTTCCAAGGAAGCGAGTAAGCCTTCTTCATCTGCATCCAGCAATTCATCTTTTTCAATGACGCCGGCAAATTTTTCCTCACTAAGTACCGGGAGATGCAACAAGTCATAATCCTCCATCAATTGTAAGGCAAAAGAAACTTTGTCAAATAAATTGACCGCTGGAAATCCGGTATTGATGAGCTGCGATGCGAGCATGATTCTTTCTTCAATTGATATACGCGTCAACCTTTAGGAAGGTTGTGAAACAACACTTAATTTTTGCAAGAACCCATCGAGAATACGATTAAATTCATCGGGTACTTCCATCATCGGGGCATGGCCACATTTGTCTACAAAATGCAATTCACTGTTTGGGATCAATCGATTGAATTCCTTTCCTACAAAAGGTGGCGTAATGGTATCATTATTACCCCAGATCAATAAAGTAGGTTGCTGGATCTGATTCAATTCTTCACCCAAGTTATTGCGGATCGCACTTTTCGCCAGTGCAATAATTTTAATGACTTTCAATCTATTATTTGTAATCTCAAATACTTCATCTACCAGTTCTTTGGTAGCAGTATTGGGATCGTAAAAAGTAAGTTGTGTTGTCTTTTTGATGTACTCATAGTCACCACGCTTGGGATAACTGTCACCCATTCCATTTTCAAACAACCCACTACTACCTGTAAGGATCAGCGATTTAATTCTTTCCGGATGTTTTAAGATGTGTACCAAAGCAACATGTCCACCTAAAGAGTTCCCAAGTAGATGAATATTTTCATATCCCCTCATCTCAATGAACTTATGTACGTGTTTCTCCAGTCCGCCAACAGAGGTATGAAAAATATCCAGGTCAAAAAGAGGCAGCATGGGCACTACCACTTTGTATTTTGGTTTGAAATACTCAATGAGGTCTTTGAAATTGCTGAGTGCCCCAAATAATCCATGGAGCAGTAACAAAGGTTCACCTTCCCCTTCTTCAATGTATTTAAACTTGTCTTGATGTTTAATCTCGTAATTCATGGGGTTAATTTCTTATGCAAGCATGATATCCGTTACAAATAAAAGAAAAACCATTAACAATATAAGAAACGTTTGAAACAAGCTGAAGATTGTGCTGAATCTTTACTAAGATACTGATTTATAAGCAAAAATGTATGCTTTTACGGTGTCACCTGACTGGCAGGAGTTGTGCCGGTCTCAAAGAAATCGGTAAGAGAAGAAAACATATCCCGAAATAATGGGATGACTTCTCCAATGCCATCGATCACTTTGGGACCCCAAGGTTGTATAAAATCATAGGTGTGCGATGCTTCGAGGGTGGTTTTATCAAATAAATGCAATTTTTCCGCATAAAACAGTACCACACTTAATACTAACGTATAA
>JACVCQ010000341.1 GCA_016741945.1 Chitinophagaceae bacterium | reverse complement strand
TGACCGAAACAAAAAATACCATGAGTCCGCTTTTTACGAAAGAGAATTATAAGTGGATGATTATTGGCGCTGTTATTATTGCGTTAGGCTTCTTTTTAATGAGTGGCGGTAAAAGCAGTGACCCGAATATATTTGATTATAAAGAAGTATATGGTACTACCCGCATCACCATTGCCCCTATCCTTATCGTGATCGGATTAGCGATTGAGATCTTTGCGATTTTTAAGAAGAAATAGCCTATGGCATATGGTTCATAGCTAATAGTATTCATTTGCTACGATTAGCTATGAACCATATGCTATCAACTATTTGCCACTCTCACCAACCTCCCTCCCATGAGTATTTTCGACGCTATCATTATTGCCATTGTTGAAGGACTGACTGAATTTTTGCCGGTGTCTTCTACCGGACATATGATCATTGCCAGTTCTTTCTTGGGTATTGCCAAAGATGATTTCACCAAGTTGTTTGAAGTCGCCATTCAGTTGGGTGCGATACTTTCAGTGGTAGTCTTGTATCGTAAAAAATTCTTCCCACTGAATCGCTGGAATTTTTATCTCAAGTTATTGGTAGCAGTGATTCCCGCACTGGGATTGGGCGCTATCTTTTCCGATAAAATTGATGCATTACTGGAAAGTCCACTTACGGTAGCCATTACCATGTTGGTAGGGGGAATTGTTCTTTTGTTTATCGACAAATTGTTTCAGCAGCCTATCATTGAGAAAGAAGAAGAGGTAAGCTTTTTTCGCGCACTACTGATTGGCTTCTGGCAATGTGTGGCGATGATTCCGGGTGTAAGCAGAAGTGCGGCTAGTATCATTGGTGGGATGCAACAAAAGCTGACCAGGAATCTGGCTGCTGAATTTTCTTTTTTCCTTGCCGTGCCAACGATGGCAGCCGCAACCGGTTATAAACTACTCAAGGCATGGAAAGAAACCCCTGAAATGCTGACCAATACTGATAATTTGATAGCTCTAGCCGTAGGTAATGTGGTTGCATTCATAGTAGCCATGTTAGCCATCAAATTTTTTATTGGCTTTCTCCAAAAACACGGTTTCCATTTATTTGGCTGGTACCGTGTTATTGGTGGAACGATTTTGTTGGTATTGGTGTTGACGGGATACTTGAAGTGATTTCGGATGTCTGATGTCGGATTTAGGATTTGATTTTAAATCTGTGATCAAAAGTCGAAAATCCAATATTCTACATCAGAAATCAGACATCCGACATCAGACATCTAAAATTTCCTCTTCACCCTCTCCGGATTTTTATTCAAGAAATCTTCCCAACCTTTTAAGGGCTTTCCTGATTTGAGGAGGGGTGATGAAGATTGGTAGTGATGGCATAAAGCAACGGCAAGAGCATCTGTTGCATCAAAGTATTGTGGTTTTTCTTCGATTTGTAAAATACGTTGCAACATTTTCCATACCTGATCTTTATCGGCGTTACCATTCCCGGTGATGGATTGTTTTACTTTTTTGGGTGAATATTCCGTTACGGTCAATCCTGCTTGCATCGCAGCCGCTATCGCAACACCCTGGGCTCTTCCTAGTTTGAGCATACTTTGCACATTCTTTCCAAAAAAGGGAGCTTCAATGGCAAAAGTGGAAGGCTTGTATAGCCTCACCAATTCACATACCCGAGTATGTATCATTTCAAGACGGGCATAAATGTCTTTTTCTTTGGTGAGTTTGAGTACATCCATCAACAGCACCTGAGCTTGCCCTTTATGGATACGCAATAAAGCATACCCCATCAGTTGCGTACCCGGATCAATACCGAGGATGATCTCATCTTTGGCCATGGGATGAAAATAGTGAAAAGTGTCGATAGGGACTCCTTTGGAGAAAGCTGAAAGGTCAAAGTCGGGAACAAATATAGTGGGTGAATCAGTTTTTACTGTTTTGTATAGCACTTTTCACCTTTCACTTTTCACCTTTCACTTCTTTCCCTTTCTTTGTAATGAGCAAACAATCAGCACTGAACAAGCAACTAAAAATATTTCTCAATTATTTCCTGGGACCGATATTATTTATCTGGTTAAGTTTTTCTATTTACCAGCAAATCAAAGCGCAAGAGAACCTACAGGATTCATGGATGATGATTCGATCTTCTTTTTCGGGTTCACGCGTTCTAAAACTTTTAATAGTTTTTATGTTGGTATTTATAAACTATGCTTTAGAGGCAATAAAATGGAGAATGATACAATCGTCCATACAAAAAATATCATTTTGGAAAGCTTTCAAAGCGGTATTATCAGGTCATGCTGTTGCCTTTAATTCCATTAACCGGATAGGTGATACCGCAGGACGTGTATTATTTCTTGATGAAGGAAATCGATTAAAAGGTATCGCGCTTTCTTTTGTCGGAAGTATGAGCCTGATTATAGTTCATTTAGTTTTTGGTTTATTGGGTATGATATACATGCGTTTCAATATTCTGGATGCAACACATCATGTAGAAGGATTGTCGTTATTCTGGATGAATGGATTGATGAGCATACTGACCATAGGATTATTAGTATTTATTTTGTTATTCTTCCGTTTATCATGGCTGATACGATTATTGGAGAAAATACCCTTTGTTGCGCAATATCGTTTTGTAGTTGAGCATATGGAGTCTTTACATTGGCAATTCTTAACAAAAATTTTATTCTTTTCTGCAATCAGATACGTTGTATTTATAGTGCAATATTGCTTATTGTTTCAGGTATTCGATGTGAATCTCAATTTTTTTGATGCAGCTGCCTTGGTAATGGTCATGTTTTTGGCATTAACAATTATTCCAAGCATTACGCTGGCTGAATTGGGGATCAGAGGAAATATCAGTATTCAGTTATTCGGATTGCTTAGTCATAATACATTAGGCATCATTGCAACGGCAGTTGGTATCTGGATAATGAATCTGGTTATTCCGGCTATTATTGGGGGTATTTTTTTATTGGGTGTACGGTTTTTTAATAGTATGATTAAAGAGCAGACATGAAGAAATTTTTATTGATTGGTTTTTGGGTATTGATATTTCAACCCATTTCCGCAGGTGATGAATTTTGCGGTATCAGGAATAGAGCTTTTGAAGAAGGCGAAAGCATTTCGTATAACGTATTTTATTCTGTTATTGGATTGTATGTAAATGCCGGCACTGCAAATTTTTCTGTTTCATTGAATAAGATGAATAATCGTATCGCTTACCACGTAGTTGGTAAAGGGAACTCTAACCCAAGTTATGATTGGATATTCAAAGTGCGCGATCGTTATGAAAGCTATATCGATACCACAAATTTACAGCCACTGAAATTCATTCGTGATATTGAAGAGGGTGGTTATAAAAAATTTGAAAACATTACATTC
>JACVCQ010000340.1 GCA_016741945.1 Chitinophagaceae bacterium | reverse complement strand
CTCTATCACTCACTATTCACTACTGACTGCTCACTCAAAAACGCTGTCATTTCTACTAACCACTGTCCCGATGCAATCGGGATGGGAAGGTTCAATGACAGAGAACAAGCCAGAAGACCTGCCAGACACAAACGTTCATTCACGGCTTTCGGGTGAAAAGCATGGAATGTAAATGCTGTCTGCAGCGGCTATTTATGTTTCTCCGTTTTTTAAAATTTCCTGAAAGCTCATTGTTCAACCTTTTAACAAACAACAATGAGCAACAAAATTACGCTCCTAGCATGCCTGCTTTCTGGCACCCAGGTATTTGCACAAAAAGACACTGTTACCCTCGATGAAGTAGTGGTAACTGCCAACAAAATTGAACAGAAACAAAGTACTACCGGTAAAGTGATTTCTGTGATTACCAAAGCCCAGATCGAAAAAAGTGGTGGTAAAACTCTTTCTCAATTACTTAATGAACAAGCAGGTATCACCATTAATGGCGCTTTCAACAATATAGGAAGCGTTCAAACTGTGTACATGCGTGGTGCTTCCCCTGGTCGTACTTTGATTATGATGGATGGTATTCCTTTGAATGATCCTTCTACCATTACTACTGATTTTGACCTGAATTTATTTTCTATTAATGATATCGAAAGAATTGAAGTTTGCAGAGGCGCACAGTCTACCTTGTATGGTAGTGATGCTATTGCAGGTGTAGTGAACATCATTACAGTGAAAAAAGATGCACAAAAAGCATTCAATGTAAAAACTACTTTGAGTCAGGGTAATCTAGGTACTTCCCGTAATAATATTCAGTTGTATGGTAAGAAAGATAAATTCACCTACACTGCCCGTTATGCACGCTTGTTTACCAATGGATTCTCATCTGCCTATGACAGTACAGGTATTCGCAATTATGATAAAGACAAATACGATGGATCTGTTGCCAACGCACAATTGATGTATCAGGCCAATAACCACCTGATGTTGAAAACATTCGTGATGTACAGTCAATACAAAGCAGGTATTGACGCAGGGGTATTCAATGATGATCGCGATTACAATATCAATAACACATCACTAATTACCGGTACAGGTTTTCAGTATAAAAAAATTGGTTTTACGTTAACCGGTAATTATCAATACAGCGAACTAGGACGTAATTACAGAAACGATAGTGCCCATAAAACTAGTACCATTTTTGAAGACAACACTTATAATGCTATTTCTCAATTCGCAGAATTATATAGTTCTATAAAACTAGGTGCTGGCATCATATTACTCACGGGTATTGATTATCGTTATGGTTCCTATAATCAAGACTTTTTCTCGATCAGTTCATTCGGTCCATTTAGAAGCAAATTTCGTGATACTTCCATGTCGCAAACTGCTGTATATGGCTCTTTGATCTACAGTAATACCAATAAAAAACTGAATATCGAGTTAGGCGGACGTTATAATGATCATTCTCGTTATGGAAATAATGCTACTTATACTTTCAATCCATCTTACAGTATCAACAATGCTGTTCGAGTATTTGGTAGTATTTCAAGTGGATTCAAAACCCCTTCATTATTTCAGTTGAGTTTAAACGCCAACTTGAAAGCTGAAAAATCTGTAAACTATGAAGCAGGTATTAGTTATCAAAACAAACAACTGAGTACTAGACTTGTCTATTTTAATAGAAAAATCAATAATGGTATTGACTACAACTATATCACATTTAACTATTTCAATTACGTAAAACAGATTGTAAACGGTTTGGAATGGGAAATGAATGCCAGACTGGGTAAAAAAGCAGGCATTACCGCCAACTATACATTACTGTTGAGTGAAGAAGTAACGCAAAACCGTTTGACCACCAAAGACACGGTTACTTACGATTATCTTTTACGCAGACCCAAACATCATTTCAATATCAGTGCCAATATAGATCTATGCAAGGGTTTGAATGTAGCTGTTACCGGTAAATATGTAAGTCAACGTTTTGATATTGGAGGATTCAGAAGAGCTGATGTTTCATTGCCATCTTATTTTATCCTCGGCGCTTCAGCAGATTACGTACTGACCAACAGCGTCCGCTTCTTTGCTGATGCACAAAATATTACCGGTAAAAAATTCTTTGACGCACGCGGATTCAATGCCATCCCATTTTTGTTCAATGCCGGGGTGACGTTTAATTGGTAATAAGTCAAAAGTGAAAGGTGAAAGGTGAAAGGAGGCATGATAACTAAGTAGATAATTTGCCTTACTATTTGCCATGGACTATGGACCATTAGCTATCGTCACTTTTGACTTTTGCATTTTTAATTTTCTTCTATGACACATAAACATGAGATCAAATATTGTCCACGTTGCAGCAAGACATTTGAGTGCAAAGTGGGCAATATCCCTGCCTGCCAATGTAGCGCACCTAAACTCAGCTACGAGGAACGTATTTATATTGAAAGTAAATACACGGATTGTCTCTGCAAAAACTGTCTGGAAGCCTTGCAGTTTGAATACAAGTTGGTGAGGAATCATGTGTTTAGATTTTGATGGTCATTAATGAGTAGTGAATAGTCAGTAGTGAGTTAGGAGCAATCCATAGTTCTTCAAAAAATTACTCACTGCTCACTACTGACTACTCACTATTCCCTACCTTAGTCTAAACTTCCGCCACCATGACCTTCCAACTCGACCATCTGCTGACCATTAGTTTTACTTTGTTTGCGGTGATTGATATTGTGGGATCAATTCCGTTATTAATTTCTTTAAAGGAAAAAATGGGTGGAATTCGTTCTACACAAGCCACTTTGATATCAGGTGCGTTGATGATTCTTTTTCTGTTTGCTGGAGAAGCTTTTTTAAAGATTCTAGGGTTGGACATTCGTTCTTTTGCCGTTGGTGGCTCTGTCGTGATTTTTTTGTTGGGTTTGGAAATGGTGTTAGGACATGAAATTTTCAAAGGAGATAAAGATGCCAAATCAGGATCGGTAGTACCGATTGCTTTCCCCATTATTGCGGGTAGCGGTACACTTACTACTGTCATGTCGCTAAAAGCCAACTATGAAGAATTATATATTCTCAGTGGCATTTTGATCAATTTGGTGGTGGTTTATATTGTTTTAAAGTCTTTGAAAGTGATAGAACGTGCTCTTGGACAAGCCGGTTTGTTGGCAGTTCGTAAATTCTTTGGCGTTATTCTGTTGGCCATCGCGGTGAAAATCTTTAGTAGCAATATTGTGGCTTTCGGAAAGTAATCCGAACTTCAAACCATCCGATACAATCGCAAACATATTGAACGCATTTTCTGGGTCATCGAATTGATCCTCTTGTTCTTGTTGCCTGCTATTGGAGAGGCCAAATCATTATGCACTTCACAGCTATTG
>JACVCQ010000339.1 GCA_016741945.1 Chitinophagaceae bacterium | reverse complement strand
GAATTGATACCATCCCCATTACAACAAATTCAAAGTAATATCTATTATTTAAACTAAAAAGTGCTTAATGAAATCAGATTCCTTTTAATCCATGTACACAAGATTCCTCAGTAATAATCAATCTTTCTTCTTCCACATTCGAACTATCAAAAGTATCTGCCTCTACGATGACATCAGAAAACTGTAAACCAGTCAATTTTTGAAGCTGTTTAATAGATACCTGGTAGGGTTGGAATTCAATATTCTGATCTATATCCAATTGCTCAAAGGAAATATCCTCAACTAAATCTTCCTGACTTAATATAAAGGCTGTTGTCTTCAACTCCTTCTTATCTGAAAGCCAACATACTACTTTGTAAAAAGACATAGGAATTTGAATACTTTTGTAGACCGGGTCATCTGTATGAAAAATGGGGCCATTAAATACAGTAATCCTGGCTTGTTTTCCTTGCTCTTTTATTGCACCCTTTTCAAGAACTATTTTTTCCAACTTACCCCATAAACCGCCCAACTTACTCTGATTAAGCGCACCAACCTGAGGACAAGCGTTGGTATAAATACATGTAAGGTCAGCATTACGCTTGGCTATTTCTGGAGTCTTGCCATAATTCGCATCTTCTCTTCTACTCATATGCCCTCTGTCAAATCCACTGTATTTGTAGAAAGCATCATCTAATTGATACTCAAAATCCATTCTTATATCCCTAATCCATTTATCTGCTCTTTCGGTATCATCCTTTCTCAAATCAGGATTGCCATCAATATTAATAGCACTTACGATTGGCATCTTTCTCACAGCATGCATGATTACGCTGAAGTAATGATATTTCAATATTTGTCTCCCGCTTTTAGTAGGTGCTACAAATTTCTTAAGCTTGGCGGAGAGTTCAGGAAATGGAATTTCGATGCCTAAAAACATCGCCGAATACCCTTTACAGGATACATAATCAATTTCCTGTTCATTTTTTTTTATTTCAAGTAATGCTTCGTCGGAAATCATTTTTTCTGAGCCTGTATTGTTTTGTACACCGGAGTTATTTCCTGTCTGTATCTGAATGTTAATACTACCGCCATCTTTTAATAAAGAGGAAGGAACTGATATTTGAATCTGATCATTAGTTGAAGTTTCCATAGTATTTAACTCTTGTTGAGTGTTTTGGTTATTGACTGCAGGTTCAATCCTGACTGACGAAATCGCATCCGGATTACCAGGCTTGACTTTGAGCGTTTCTGCTATTGAGTTACCACTGTATATTCCGAAAAAATGATGAACGATCACACTGACCCTGATACCCTCATTGGCAATCCAGACTACTCTGGACTCGTCAATTTTTCTATCGACCGGGTGAATTATATCACCATTTTTATCCAAATACATCCCCTGATCATTCTTCAATGGTACACCCATATGATGAAGGGCAACCAACTGCCATTGGTCGTTAAAAACAGGACTGCCACTACTTCCTTGTGCGGTATCAGATTCATACCAAACTGTAGTATCAGTGATTTTCGTAAATAAATTTTCTCTGATTGATAGTTGCTTGTAATCCCCATTAGGGTGATGTATAATATTTAATGACTCCTGACCGACATTGGCCAATTTACCAATATTGGGGTCCATGTAAGCATACCCAAATTCTATGAGCAATCTTTGTCCGGTTACATCTACTGAATTAACTGCAATAAAACAATAATCAAGATCCTTGTATGAATAAAAAAAACGATCTGGATTTAAAAGAAAGCTGACAGAGGGTTTAGGTCGGCCGTTACTATCTAATTCATATTGAAATTGGATTTCACTTTCTCTTACATCTGCCTTGGATTTAAAAACATGCCAATTAGTGAGCATAAGTTCAGGAGAAACCATAAATCCAGTCGCAAAGCCAATTGCTTTATTTCCTTCCTTAATAACAACTCTTGCAACTTTCTTTTTGGAAACATCCAGCAAATCGATAAAATTACTATAAACGGAATCATTTTTGCCAATTGCCCTCTCATAAGCAAATTCTGGTGGCTCAGACCGAATAGCCTCAAGCATCACTTTTCTTTTTTGCAGATTCTCTTCAGGGCTGATTTCTGTAACCGGTGCTGATACCTGATCTGAATCCATGTAAGATTCAGTAGTATTCAGCAGATTCGGTGAAATCATTTTTTTATGAACAGAATGACTTCCGCTATTGTATCTTTCTGTAGAGCTTTCGATAAGATCAAGATCAAGTAACATGGCGTTTAAGTTAAAATTCCAGAAGTTTAATTGAAAAACTGAATTTTGGCCAATTCTTCCTCTAGTTTGGAAAGTTGATTCTTCATTTCATCCTCTGTCGGTAATTTCTCTTCATACTTATATTCAGGAGGAACTTTGGGATCTTTATTCAAATCCAGTTCAAGTTTCAGCCCGTTATTAAAAACAACTCCGACAGTAAAAGCCTCAGTAGAGTAGAAAGAGTGAATTGCAATGTTTCCATTAGGAGAAACCTTTACAATAGGATCAAGATAAGATGTATGCAACATGAAAAATACATCACCATTCAGAGGAGAGGCATTTGGGTCTTTTGTTTGAAGGGTTACCTGAACCAGAAAATTAAAAGAAGTAGGATAATGGGTATACTCGGCAAATAGTATATAATTATCGAATTCATGTTGACTTCCCCAACGATTTTTTTGACCATCATCTAAAACTGTCATTGGTAAGGGTTGCGCATTAGCAATAATTGTCTGTATAGTAGAATCCTTACTTTCTGCGATTTGTAATATTTTTCTTTGTTTTTCAAATTCAGCTAATTCTTGCCTGATTTCGGAAATTTGTACTGACAAATCCATTGCCTTCTTAATATTTGGACCAAGATCATTGACCTTTTTGTCTATATTAGTTACTGTCTCTGTATTCTGTGCAATAGCTTTCTTAATATCTGCGGCTATCAATTGTCTTCGCAAATTATCAAGCTGGACCAATAAATGTGTCCGTGCCCAGAGATACATCAGTATAAAACCACATACTGAATAAAAAAGTAAAAGACTGCAGGAATAAGCATAAGAAAAGTCCGCATTTCCAAATTCTTCGGAAAACCCCTCTGAAAGATTGGATGCTAATGCGGCAAACTCATTACGCAATAAAGGCATTTGTGTCAAACTGATTCCTACAATTATTTTTGTTAGCCAATCAGATATCTGCTCAAGATTAGTATTCGAAACAATCTTCTCTGCACTATTTTCCTGTCCCGCTGCATTCGCATTTTGTAAAACTTTGGGGATTCCAAATAAAAAGCCCAGAAATCCGCCAACAAAAACGGAAGCCAGTGCTACTATCAGAGATAATCCAAAAATGGAGAAGAATGAACCTTTTGCAAGGGCAAGTACAAATACGGCGAAAAAACCTGCTGATATAAATAATATCAT
>JACVCQ010000338.1 GCA_016741945.1 Chitinophagaceae bacterium | reverse complement strand
CAATTACTCTCATATACCATAACAGATAAAACCATAGTGGTAAAACGGAAAAATGTTGAGCCCGTATTCACCGCTACCGTTATGCCTGAAGAGGTTGTAGCACCCCCGGATTTGAAGGGTAAAGTAACTGATAACAATGGTGCTCCGCTTGCAGATGTTTCTGTGGCTGTAAAAGGAAGTACAAGGGGAACCATCACCGATGCCTCAGGTAATTTCTCAATTTCAGTGAATGAAGGGGATATTCTTGTTTTTAGCTATGTAGGATTTAATACGGTTGAACAGAAAGTCGGAAAAAATACCAGTATCAATATTTCATTAAAAGCGATTGAAAAAGCCATTGATGAAATTGTGGTGGTGGGTTATGGTACACAAAAGAAAAGAGATTTAACCGGTTCCGTGTCCTCCATAAAAGGAGAGGAAGTGGCCAACCGACCTGCCACGAATCCTATTGCTTCTTTACAAGGACGTGTAGCAGGTTTAACCATTGCTAATTCAGGTGTTGCAGGGGCTAGTCCGGTTGTTAGGATCAGGGGTGTGAACAGTACCAATACTGCTAGTCCTGTATATGTTGTAGATGGAGTATTGCATGACAATATCGATTTCCTCAATCCATCAGACATAGAAACGATTGATATCCTTCGCGATCCTTCATCCATTGCTATTTATGGATTAAGAGGTGCCAATGGCGTGATTGCCATCACTTCGAAAAAAGCAGCGAGAGGACAAACCAGAATTGAATTGCAAAGCTCAATAGGAGTACAGACGGTTCATGATAAAATAAAAATTACGGATGCAGATGGTTTCAAAAAATTATACAATGCACAGTTGGCTAATTTAGGAGCAGCACCATTCGATTACACCAACTACACTGCCAATACCAATTGGCAAGATTTGGTTCTACGTGATGCTTTGATCAGTTCAACTAATTTGAGTGTATCTAATACCGGCGAAAAATCTACTACTTATCTAAACATTGGTTATACTGATCAGGAGGGGGTACTGAGAGATAATCGTTTCAAAAGATACCTCGTAAGGTTGAATGAAGAACTTCGCTTTAATGATAAAATCAAAGTAGGCGGGGGCATTACCGGTTACCATTCTATCAATAATCCGGCAGCCGCATCCATTACCAATGCATTATGGGCTGCGCCTATTGTTCCTATTCAATTTGATGAAAAAACATATTATAGCATGCCATCATTTCAGCGGGCACAGGTGGGTAATCCTATTGCCAGTTTGAATCGAAACAATGGTAATGTAATTGATAAACAATACCGTGTCATTGGGAACCTATTTGCAGAAATCAAATTCCTCAAAAATTTCACTTGGCGCTCTACTGTATATACAGATATGGTATTTGACAATACCAGAAGTTATACGGCCCTCCCTTTTTCTTTTGTGAATTTGGGTGAAAATTCAGCACCAACTACCACCACATTTGATAATGCTGCAAGAACATCTGTAAGTCAGTCACAATCTGAATCGAGTCGTTTTCAGCAAGATCATACATTGAATTTTGATAAAAACCTAGGAAATGGCCATAACATCAATGCGGTAGCAGGTTTTACTACCATCTACAATCGTAGTTCTTCAGTAGGCGGAACGAGAAGAGATACCTTATTGAATGTACCCAATGATCCTGATTTTTGGTACCTCGGTATTGTGAATATCAATAATCCGATTTCAAATTCCGGTGGTGGTACTGAAAATGCAATTGCCGGTGGATTTGCACGTGTGGGTTATTCCTACAAAGGCAAATACTTGCTGAATGCAACCGTAAGAAGAGATGGTAGTTCAAAATTTGCTCCTCAAAATCGTTGGGGTACTTTTGGGAGTGTGGGTGCTGGATGGGTGATGAGTGATGAAGCATTTTTTTCAAAAGTTAAAAAAATCAATTTCCTCAAATTACGGGCAGCATGGGGTTTGACGGGTAATGCCAATGGTTTTGCCGATAACTTGTGGAGACCTGGTGTACAGAATGCTTCAACTGCTGTTTTTGGCAATAACATCTATAGTTCTGTGCAAGCATCCTATATCCCGGATCCCAATTTGCATTGGGAAACAGTAAAAGGTATTGATATAGGAATTGATCTAAGAGCTTTTGATAATAAATTCAATGCTGAAATCACTTATTACAATAGAACCACTACTGATATCCTTACCGGTGTAACACTTCCTAATGAAACACGCAGTTATTTTACCAACTTGGGAAGTATTACCAATAAGGGTGTTGAAGTAAATCTTGGTTGGACGAACAATGTTGGCAAGCATCTTTCTTATCGTGTGGGTGCCAACTTCAGTTACAATCACAATGTGGTGAACTCTATCGGGAACAATTTTAATTTTTCCATCTTTGGTAATGGCGGAGCTAACCTTACTACTACTGGAAGATCTATTGGTTATTTCTTTGGTTATCGACAAACAGGTATTTATCAGTCAACTGCTGACTTACAAAAAACACCTGCATTTACCAATTCTTTACCCGGCGATATTGCATATGCTGATATCAATGGAGATGGACAAATTACACCGGCTGATAGAGGGTATATCGGTACCCCTTTTCCTCCCTATAGTTTTGGTGGTAATATCGGTATTAGTTATAAAGGATTTGATATTGAAATTGAAGGACAAGGTATGGCCGGACACAGCATCTATACCCAACGTCGTACTTCCACATTTGCGGTTTTAAATTATGAAACCAATCGTCTCAATGCCTGGACTGCACCGGGTACCAGCAATGTAGAACCTGTTTTGGATAATACCAGAGGTAATAATTTCCTGATGAGCACTTATTTCTTAGAGCCCGGTGATTATTTCCGTATCAGGACTTTACAGATCGGTTATACATTCAATAAAACGATATTATCAAAAATCGGTATTCAGCGTGCAAGGATTTACCTGAATGGACAAAACATCAAAACATGGAGTCAAGTAACCGGTTATTCACCAGAACCATTGATTGGAAGTATTCTGGGAGGTGGTGCAGACAATGGTGCTTATCCTGTTCCTGCGATTTATTCTTTAGGTATCAATCTTACTTTTTAACAGCATTTAATACATCATTTATATGAAATCGATTCAAAACATATTTCGGATGACATACCTGGTTCCAATAGCCATGTGTATGTTGTTATTATCAACCGGATGTAAAAAATTCCTTGATACGGAACGTCAAGGGGCTTATGATGCAGACAACTATCCTTATCCGGGTGGATCAGGTCCTTATGATCAGTTCATTTTTGGTGCATACAATGAGCTCAGGAGTTTTAATGTTCATAGTCAGGCATTCATCACTGCATCGAGTATTCGAAGTGATGATGCAGACAAGGAAAGTACTCCTGCCGATGGAGGTGCCAATGCTATTACGATGGATAATTTTCCTGTACTGCCTAGTAA
>JACVCQ010000337.1 GCA_016741945.1 Chitinophagaceae bacterium | reverse complement strand
GCATTCTATGGATTTAATCCTGCAGAAGGCTTTAACTTAAGAGTTGGAGGAAGAACCACACCCAAACTTAGCAAACGTATTTATTTCGAAACCTATGGCGCTTATGGATTCAAAGATGAAAGATGGAAGTATTTCTTAAGTACTACTTATTCTTTGAATAATAAATCGATTTATACTTTCCCGCTGAAATTTATCAGAGCTAGTTATCAGCATGATACAAAAATTCCGGGTCAGGAATTACAATTTGTACAGGAAGATAATTTCTTCTTATCTTTTAAACGTGGCTTGAATGATAAGTGGATCTATAATGACATTTTTAAACTGGAATATGTACACGAATTTCAAAATCGGTTGTCTTATACATTAGGCTTTAGAAACTGGCGTCATACCCCTGCGGGATCTATAGTGTATAATAAATTCAATAATGGTATTCTTCAAAATGTTGCTTCGATCAATACAAGTGAAATATCTGCTCAGGTTCGTTGGGCTCCTAAAGAACAATTTTATCAAGGTAAAGTATACAGAATTCCTATCATCAATAAATATCCCATTTTTACTTTACGTTATACAGCAGGTGTGAAAGGGTTGTTCAATAGCGAATACAATTATCAAAACATCAACCTACGTGTAGAGAAACGAGAATTTATGTCGCAATTAGGCTATAGTGATATGGTACTTGAGGGAGGATATACTTTTGGTTCAGCACCATATCCATTATTAACCATTCATCGTGCTAACCAAACCTATGCCTATCAGTTGAACTCGTATAACCTGATGAACTTTCAGGAGTTTGTAAGTGATCAGTTTGCGGCCTTGTCAATTGACCATCATTTTAATGGCCTCATCTTTAATCGTATTCCATTGTTACGTAAATTAAAGTTGAGAGAATTATTGACGATGAAAGTAATTTATGGTGGTATCAGAGATGAGAACAATCCGGATAAAAACCCTGATTTGATCAAGTTCCCTGAATTGAACGGTCAGACAACTACTTTTTCCTTGAATAGGAAACCATACATTGAAGGAAGTGTAGGTGTTGGAAATATCTTTAAAATTTTTAGAGTGGATTTGGTAAGAAGATTTAATTATAAAGAAAATCCAAATATCAGCACATGGGGTGTTAGAGCGCGTTTTAAATTTGATTTTTGATTCTATTACTTTGTATAGCAGTTAACGGTACATGGAAAAACAACCCTTGAGAATAATATTACAGAAAGCCATTTATGTGGTCATAGATCCTTTTGTAAAAGGATTAATCAAGATTGGATTAACTCCTAACATGGTTACCATGATTGGTTTCGTACTGAATATTGGAGTCGCCATCATTTTTATAGAAGGTGGAGAACGAGGTCATCGTGGTGATCTCTCTTATGTTGGATGGGCAGGCGCTTTAATATTGTTTGCAGGCTTATTTGATATGTTAGATGGGCAAGTAGCGCGCTTGGGGAATATGAGTTCTTCGTTTGGCGCTTTGTTCGACTCTGTATTAGATAGATATAGTGAGTTGATTATGTTCCTCGGTATTTGTTACTATCTCATTGCGCATCATTATTTTTTAAGTTCCTTGTTTGCATTTATTGCAATGATTGGCTCTATGATGGTAAGTTATACGCGGGCAAGAGCTGAAGGATTGGGAATAGAGTGTAAAGACGGACTTATGCAAAGACCCGAAAGAGTAGTTACTATAGGTGTGTCTGCCATTGCATGTGGTATCGCAGGAGAATCTATCGGCGGCGATTGGAAATGGTATGTTAGTGGGATTGGTTTTCATGTGCTAGAAACCATGTCTATTTTTACTTTACCACTTACTTTAATGGCAGTATTAACCAATATCACAGCGATCAATCGTTTAAGGGGATCAAAAAAGGCATTGGATTTGAAAGACGATCAAATGAAACAATCGAAATCAGGAATTTTACCCTCAGTAGTCATTGGATTACTGATCAGTTTAACAGCAGTACCGGTAATGGCACAAAAAGAAATAAGTGCGCTACAAACTGCAAAATCAGGGATAGAACCTCAGGACACATTCCCAGTTCCTAAAACCAATAGTAAGCAATTATTCTATCTGCAAAGAACTGCGAATACCAATACTATTGTTTGTGAGCTTAATTATGATAAAAATGGTCTATTGAATACATCAGATCCTGTACATGTATATTGGATACGTTATACAGAAGGCGGCGTAAAAAAGGAGCTATCGTATATACAACGTGTATTTGCGTACGGCATCAAATCTCAGATGCTGGAGAAAGATTCTTATAAACTTCATTTTGTGTCGTATAAAAAGAAACCGCTGTATCTAATGCGTTCTCAGAAAGATAATCAATATAAAGTTTATACCACTATCAATAACCAACAAGCAGTACTGAGTAGAATATTCATCAAAGTAGATGGAGGAACTTTTTGGTCGCCTAATGTGGTGTATATGGAAATGAAAGGGGTAGATGAATATACCGGTAAAGAACTGATGCAAAGATTTAAACCCTGATATGACAGGCAGTTTCAATCAATCTAAGAAAAGACTTTTTGCTGTAAGAGATCTTCTGATCACTTCGCTTGTTTCATGTGCCTATTTATTATTGAGTTATTGGCTGATTGGCTATCAACAAGATCAACTAACGTTGGTATTATTATTTAATATCTGTTACTATCTCTCCTTTATTAGCCGAAAATTTATTTTAGGTTTTTCGATATTTATTGTTTTCTGGATCATTTTTGATTTTATGAAGGCATTTCCTAATTATAATTATCAGGAAGTGCATATTCAAAGCCTGTATGAAGTTGAAAAAAAATGGTTGGGTATACAAGAAGCCGGAAAATTAATTACGCCTAACGAATACTGGACTATTCATTCGAATCGTTTTTTGGATGTACTTGCTGGTTTTTTTTATCTCAGCTGGGTGCCTGTTCCACTGGGATTTGCCGCTTTTCTCTTCTTTAGAAATCGAACATGGTTTCTAGAATTTTCACTCACATTTTTGTTTGTCAATATTCTAGGTTTTATCATCTATTATGTGTATCCTGCTGCGCCACCATGGTATGTACAGCAATATGGTTTTGATTTTATAGCTGGAACACCGGGTAATACAGCAGGATTACAGCGTTTTGATGCATACTTTGGGGTCTCTGTTTTTAAGTCGCTATATGAAAAGAGCTCTAATGTATTTGCGGCTATGCCTTCCTTGCATTCTGCCTATCCTCTGATTGTTTTGTATTTCGGATGTAGATTTCGTTTTACATGGATCAACCTATTATTTGCGATCATTATGTTCGGTATTTGGTTTGCAGCTGTTTATACCAGTCATCATTATGTTTTAGATGTTTTAGCAGGAATAACATGCGCCATAATCGGGATTATTATTTTTGCTAAATTATCCCGACAAAAGACTGTTTCAAAGTGGATAGAGACCTATGCCCGATATATATCATCGTTAACAA
>JACVCQ010000336.1 GCA_016741945.1 Chitinophagaceae bacterium | reverse complement strand
AAATCTTATAAAGTGGTTAGCATTAATGATTGTATTGCTGCCAAACCTGCGATTGCTAATTTATCTGCCGGTGGAAGTACTTCACTGGAGTGGGCGCCCAAATTTGCCGAAGCGGGTATTCGGGTAATCGATAACTCTTCTGCGTGGAGAATGGATCCATCTAAAAAACTGGTTGTTCCGGAAGTGAATGCGGATGTGCTTACCAAAGATGATTTCATCATCGCCAATCCCAATTGCTCTACTATTCAAATGGTGGTAGCATTACAACCACTGCATCTTCGTTATCAAATTAAGCGAGTAGTGGTTAGCACTTATCAGAGTGTAACTGGTACCGGGAAGAAAGCTGTGGATCAGTTATTCAACGAAAGAAAAGGAGTGGAAGGTGAAATGGCTTATAAATATCCGATTGATCTGAATGTGATTCCTCAAATTGATGTATTCACTGATAATGGTTACACCAAAGAAGAAATGAAAATGGTGAATGAGACCAAAAAAATCATGAAAGATAATAGTATTCGCGTAACTGCTACTACTGTTCGTATTCCTGTGATTGGTGGGCACAGTGAGAGTGTGAATGTAGAATTTGAAAATGACTTCGTATTGGAAGAGGTTCGTTCAATATTGGAAAAAGCACCCGGTGTGATTGTTCAAGACGATCTTGCTAACCAACAATATCCGATGCCATTATGGGCACATGAAAAGGATGAAGTGTTTGTGGGTCGATTGAGACGAGACGAAACACAGCCGAATACATTGAATATGTGGATCGTTAGTGATAATCTACGCAAAGGGGCAGCTACCAATGCAGTTCAGATCGCTGAGTATTTGATGGAGAATAAATTGGTATAGTTTTTTAGTAACAGATTCATCCGCCTCAGGCGGATGAATCTGTTACTTTATTCTTCCAAAGCATGGTTTAAAAATGCAATCATCGGATGCAGTGTCACAAATGTGTCTACAATTTCTTTTACCAATTGATCTGATGTCAATAACTGATCAGTTACTGGAGCTGTAGCAACCCAACTTTTTAACTTGATATACTCAATAGCTGGATTGTCTTTTTCATATCCTTTCGGCTCACGACTCAATACCATCCCTTCTTCTCTCTGCAAAGTTCCGTAAGTAGCTTTGAACTTTTTTTGACTGATGATTTTATTGAACTCTTTCCAGTTGTAGTCAATCTCCTGTCTTACTTTTTTGATCACATCCGGTTCGGGCATATACAATCCGCCACCTATAAAACTATGCCCTCCTGGCTCTACATGAAAATAGTATCCTGAGAATACAGACTTTTTCCCGCCTCTGCTCAAATACATACCCATATTCGTTTTATAAGGATCTTTATTCTTACTAAAGCGAACATCTCTATTGATACGGAAAGTGCAGTCTTTTGCTTGTAGTGATGCAATAAATGGATCTTTTTTCCCTAATGCTTGAATCACAGCATTGGTCAATACTGCAAAATCAGCTTTAGCTGACTCATATTTTTTTCTATTGGTATCAAACCATTCTTTGGTATTGTTCTTTTTGAGCTCTTTTAAAAAAACCAATGTTGTTTTTTGTAGCATATATGATTTATTGTGCAGCCACTAACTGTAAAAACTCGGCTTCGCTGATGATGTTAATACTATTGATCTTTTTTGCTTTTTCCAATTTACTACCGGCATCTTCACCAACAACCAAGTAGTTCAGTTTGTTGCTTACGCCACTCAGAATTTGTCCACCATGCGCTTCTGCCATGGCTTCAGCTTCACTTCTTTTCAATTGCGTAAGCGTACCGGTAAATAAAAATGTTTGTCCTTGTAAACTACCGCTTCCTCCGGTTTCTTTTTTTGTATTCTTTAATTGTATACCTAGTGATTCTAACTGCTGTAGCATTTGAATATTCTGCTCATTACTGAAAAATTGAAAAATGCTTTTCGCTACTTTGGTACCAACATCTTCTAATTCTTGTAATTCCTGTTCTGTTCTTTTTTGATAATCTAACAAGTGTTCTACTGCATTGGCAAGTGTTTTTGCGGTGGTTTCTCCTACAAAGCGAATACCAAGCCCATATATCAATCGGTATAAAGGTTGTTGTTTAGAAGCTTCAATAGCCGTACGTAAATTATCCAAACTTTTTTTACCAAATCCCTCTAGTTCACCAATCTTATCAAAGTCAAGCGAATAAATGCCCGGGATATCTTTCAATAAGCCCAATTCATAAAACTTTCGAACATTAGCTTCGCCAAAGCTTTTGATATCCATAGCATCTTTACTCACAAAATGAATGATTCTTTCTACTACCTGTGCTTCGCATTCTATATTAATACATCTCCAAACAGCTTCTGTTTCTTCTTTGAACAAGATGGAATGACAAACGGGACAGTTTTTCGGAAAAATAATATTTTCTTCATTCCCTGTACGCAGTTCGGGCATTGACTTAACAATCTGAGGGATTACATCACCTGCTCTTTCTATTAAAACAGTATCGCCAATCTTCAAATCTTTCTCTTTGATGTATTCTTCATTATGAACGGAAATACTACTAACTGTTACGCCACCCAGATATACCGGATCTAATTTAGCTACCGGAGTTACAGCGCCTGTTCTTCCCACCTGAAATTCAATGCCACTGAGCTGGGTAGTGGCTTGTCTGGCTTTAAACTTAAAAGCGATTGCCCATCTGGGATGATGAGAGGTCATGCCCATTTTTTCTTGTAGCTGCAAGTCATTCACTTTTACCACCATTCCATCAATTTCATAAGGCAGATCATCCCTGCCTGCTTCAAAAGCCAAACAGTAATCAATCACAGCCTGAATTCCTTTGACTACTTTCGTTTCTTTTTCCGGTGAACGAAATCCAAGTTGCCATAATAAGGAGAGATTGCCGCCATGGGTATCAAGTAATGAAGAATGCGCTGCTGAATTATTGGTTTCCTTGGTATAGAAACTAATATGATACAAAAATGCATCCAGTCCACGCTCTGCTACATCTTTCGGATCTTTCATACGTAAACTTCCGGAAGCAGCATTTCTTGGATTGGCTAACGGCGGAAGATTTCTGCCGGCTTGTAATTGATTGTATTGGTTAAATGATGATTTACTCATAATCACTTCTCCTCTGATTTCTACTTGCTGAATACCGAAGGAAGAAAAAGCTGCAGAGAGCGGAATAGACCGTATCTGTTTGATATTATTGGTAATCTCTTCACCTTCTACACCATCGCCGCGAGTGGTGGCTCTTACCAATTGATCGTTCTCATAAATCAATGAAATACTAGCACCATCAAACTTGGGTTCAATACAATATTCAATTTCTTCTAATCCCGTCAATTCCCTGGCTTTACGATCAAAGTCTGTTAGATCATCCGCATTATAACTGTTATCTAAACTCAACATAGGTACCAGATGGCTAACGGTTGTAAACTGACTGTTCAAACTGTTACCTACCCTTTGGTTGGG
>JACVCQ010000335.1 GCA_016741945.1 Chitinophagaceae bacterium | reverse complement strand
CATTACCGGCGTAGCACCCAATTTTTTAATCACCTGCATCACTTTGATAGCTGTACCCAAATGCGAAGTACTATCGCCATTGATGACCACAGAAGGTTTTTCTGTTTCTTTGGATAAAAAGGCCTTCAGTTCAGGCTCCAGTTGTTCCAAAGTTGTTCTTTGAGAACCGATATACAGGTTTGGATCTTTATCAACAGTAATGACTACTGTTTGTTTAGACTTGGTATCGCTCTTGGCTTTAGGGTTAGCAACTTTGATCACATTCGGATTCGCAAGTGTGGAAACGATCAGAAAGAACAATAACAGAATGAACAAGATATCATTCAGTGCACCAGTATGCATTTCGGGATGTGTTCTTAATCTTTTTCTGATGTTCATATACTGACTTTACCGATGTTTAAGTTAACGTGTAGGTTCTTGGAGAATATCGATAAATTCTGAACTGGCAGCTTCCATTTTATTGGCTGTTTTATCGATCTGTGTACTCAGGAAATTATGTCCCACATAAGCAATCAATCCAATAATCAAACCCGTGGCGGAAGTAATCATTTTAGTATAGATACCACCGGCGATGGTGTTCAGCGTATATTCTCCGGTAGAAGCAATACCATAAAACAATTGAACCATCCCTACAATAGTTCCCAAGAAACCAAACATAGGTGCAATACCAGCAATCAAAGACAAAATATTCAGGTTACGCTCCATGCTATACATTTCTAGCTTCCCTACATTTTCCATGCTCTTTTCGATAGCATCCAACGGTTTGCCGATACGCTGAATTCCTTTATCGATCATTCTGGCAACCGGATTGTTGGTATTCTTCGCAAGATTTCTGGCAGCCTGCACATTACCGGACATGATATTGTCACGGATAATATTCATGAAATTGGGTTCAATACGTGAAGCTTTGCGAATAGCCATGAGTCTTTCTACAAATACAAAAATGGCCGCTACCAGCAAGCCATACAGTGGATACATGATCCAACCGCCTTTCTGTAATAAACTCCACATGGATATTTTTTCCGCCGCTGCTGCTACCGTACCTGCTGCCTGTTGTAAACTATCAATCTGCAGAAAATAGAACATACCTGATGATTTGGGTTAGGCTAAAATTAGACCCTAACACAAAAGAAAGGTGTGCATGTGAATAAAATTAATTCCTGAGTGCTTTTTAGGAAAGCTTTTGCACATCAGTGATGGGGAAGTGGTTGATTTCACGAGGCTTTAACAGTTGGGGTTGACAGATGATAGTTAACAGTTGACAGTAATAAATTCCCCTCCTGTCAACTGTCAACTATTATTCCCCTCCTTCATCTTCATCATCGCCATAATTTGTTGCATGGTTCTGTCCATACCGTTGGCACTGCCATCGAGGAAGATGACATTTCCTTTGCCATATTCAGCAAAGTTTTTAACGGCTTCTGTCCACATACTGAAGAGAATAACATTGGTATCCAGATTGGCTTGTTTCATTTGTTCTGCGGCCTGACTCATCCCTCTGGCTACTTCTTGTCTGAACAATGCCACACCTTGACCACGGAGACGAGCTGCTTCTCTTTCAGCTTCAGCGGCGATTTTAATGGCATTCCCTTCTGCCTCGGCAGCTTTGGTTTTGGTGATCAATAAAGCCTGACCTTCATTTTCGGCTGCGGCTTTGAGGTTATTACTAGCCACCACTTTACTCATACTCTCCATGATACGCGCATCAAAAGTGATATCATTGATTTGAAGATCCTGTAAATGATAACCCCAATCTTCGAGTGAAATATCAATCTGTTCTTTTACGAATTCAACAATCTCTCTACGAAGCAATAATATTTCAGCCTGACGTTTGGTAGCTACATAAGAACGAATACTACCTTCTACGGTTCTAATCAAAGCTTGCATCAGATCTCGATCACTGATGAATTTGAAAGCCACATTTTTGATGGTTTCTTCATCCTGGTTTAATACAGAATATAGCAACATGCTTTTGAAATTCACATTTGCTTGGTCAATGGTTACTGCCTGGAACTCCAGTTCAACAGAACGGTTCTGGATACTCACTGTTTTGAATACCTGTTCAAGAATCGGTATTTTAATATTCAAGCCGGGTCTTAGTATTCTTCTGTATTTACCAAACATGGTAAGTACGGCAATAGTGCCCTGATTAACAGTTACCAGCGATAAAAATGCAAGTAGGATCAGTACAATGACCCATCCGAAATTGGTAAGAAATTCCATGATTCAGCAGTTTTGATTTCACAACTAATGTAATCAATTAGTAGTGCGTTTAGGTGCTTTATTACATGGAATGAACGGATTTATTTTCCCCAGTGTATTTCTGCCAGTATCGGAAAATGATCCGAAGGAAACTTACCGGAATAAGAATCCGTCAATACGCCCCATCGTTTGGCATTAAAATGAGAGGAGATGAAAATATGATCAATGATATCACTAGCATTAAAGTTTCTACCAAAATTCTGAAAACTACCATTATTCACATACGGATATTTCACTTCACGATAACTATCTTTCAGTAATTCTGACTTGGCAATGGTTTGATACCATTCTGAAGTATGATTCCCATTAAAATCACCGGTTAAAATAATTGGCGCTTTTCCACTGATTGATTGAATTTTGGATAATAATAACTTACTACTCTCTTTTCTGGCTACGACTCCTTGGTGATCAAAATGAACATTAAAACAGAAAAAAGTTTTACCGGTTGCTTTTTCTTTCAACTGCACCCAAGAGCAAATACGATTGATGCGTGCATCCCATCCAAAGCCGGGTTTATCCGGTGTTTCGGACAACCAGAAATCACCACTTTTCAGCAGTGTGAATTTTTCTTTTTTATAAAAGATCGCAGAGTATTCCCCTTTTGTTTGACCATCATCTCTGCCGATACCATATCGTTCGTACTCCGGTAACTGCTGTTGTATGTCATCCAGTTGGTGTTTCAATCCCTCTTGTGTTCCAAAAACATCAAAATCATGAAAACGAATGAGAGAAGCTACATAGGCTTTTCTATCAACCCATAAATTGCCGGAGTCACGGGGATTATCGAAGCGGATATTGAAGGTTCCGACGATGATGGATTGTGCATGTATTGAAAGTTTTGACATGCAGATAATTATAAACAGTAGTATCCCTTTTTTCATAGTATGAAAATAAATCAAAACTCGTTTGTTCATCCACATAATCGGTCAACTTATTGTAAACAGGTTTTTTTGGGAATAAGTGATGTAGCGGTTACATTTGCACTCTCACAAAGAGAATTAGCTCAGTTGGCTAGAGCGTCCCGATGACATCGGGAAGGCCACTGACGGATCGAATATTTTTTGGGGAATTAGCTCAGTTGGCTAGAGCGTCCCGA
Source organism: Chitinophagaceae bacterium (assembly GCA_016741945.1). Taxonomy (GTDB): domain Bacteria; phylum Bacteroidota; class Bacteroidia; order Chitinophagales; family Chitinophagaceae; genus Sediminibacterium. Next base: position 97 of record JACVCQ010000335.1, on the reverse strand, counting down.
TGACATCGGGAAGGCCACTGACGGATCGAATATTTTTTGGGGAATTAGCTCAGTTGGCTAGAGCGTCCCGATGACATCGGGAAGGCCACTGACGGAT
>JACVCQ010000334.1 GCA_016741945.1 Chitinophagaceae bacterium | reverse complement strand
GTTCATGACTATGAGCGATCAGGAGCGTGACATCAGGTCCTTCTTCTGTGATTTGTATCACTTCAAAAATATCCTGATTATCGCTGGTCTTGATGGCAGGGGCTCTTTTTACTTTACGAAAATAGTCCACACAAAGGTTATGTGCTATGCGCAGGGCCCATGGTAAGAATTTCCCTTCTTCTGTATAACGTCTGTTCTTTAACGTGTCAATGATCTTGATAAATACATCCTGAAAGAGATCCTCAGCCAGGTAAGTGTCTTTTACAAAGAATAGAATCGATGAATAGATCCTGTCTTTGTATCTGTTTACCAACACTTCAAAGGAGCCGGCATCGCCTTCCTGAAAGGAACGTATTAGATCAATATCAGACACATGGTCTAATGTTTTCATGTTTGGGTCGTTTGGCTACGTTTAAAAACAGGATATTGGATTGTAAAAAAACCGTTTCTATCAAGATCTATTCCTCTTGATTCGTATTCGGTTATGTTAAATTATATATCTTTTATATCCCATCTTCTTTTGTGGATACATTGTTTTTCAATGAAATGGTTATTCACATTTTTCACATCTGTTTGATTGCTTCATTTTGGTAAATCTTTGTGTTTTCTAAACCTACCGGTCATTATTGTGTTTAAATTGCTGCACTTATGGCTACAAAGACGAAACAACAAACGGGAGCCGTTCTCAACGGAAAAGAAAATAGCGATACCATTCTGGTGAAAGGTGCCAGAATGCATAACCTAAAAAATGTTACAATAGCTTTTCCACGTAATCAACTTATTGTTGTGACCGGCGTATCCGGGAGCGGTAAATCTTCTTTGACGATTGATACTTTATTTGCTGAGGGACAAAGACGCTATGCCGAAAGTTTAAGTGCTTATGCCCGTCAATTCATGGCCAGAATGGTTAAGCCGGATGTGGATTATATAAAAGGACTTTGTCCGGCCATCGCCATTGAACAAAAAGTCATTACAAGAACCCCAAGAAGTACAGTGGGGAGCATGACTGAGATCTATGATTACCTCCGTTTATTGTATGCACGAACAGGAAAAACCATTTCTCCGATCAGTAGTAAAGAAGTCAAGAAAGATGATGTTTCGGATGTAGTTTCTTTTGTAAAAACCCTTCTGCACGGAACTAAAGTGGTCATATTGGTACCTTTTAAACAACATGCCAACAGAGATACTCGTGAAGAGCTGAATATTTTGATGCAGAAAGGGTTTTCACGGATATGGACCAAGACCGGGGAAGGTCAAATGCTGCGTATTGAAGAGTTGACCGAAATGGATGATAAGACTTTACAGAAGACCATGCCGGTTTCCAAGTTGACTAAGCATGCAGTATATGTATTGATTGATCGAATGGTAGTCAAAGATTTTGAGGAAGAAGATTTACATCGGTTGTCAGATTCAATCAATACTGCTTTTTATGAAGGTGATGGAGAAATGATGGTAGAAGTAGATGGTGATCGTCTGCATCATTTCAGTAACCGCTTTGAACTGGATGGTATCGTATTCGAGGAGCCTGTTCCCAATTTGTTTTCTTTTAATAATCCATATGGAGCTTGTCCGGTTTGCGAAGGATTCAGTCAGGTATTGGGTATTGATACTGATTTGGTCATTCCTGATAGACGACTCAGTGTATATGAAGGGGCAGTGGCTCCCTGGAAGGGCGAGAAGTTGAGTTGGTGGAAAGAACAGTTCATCAAAGGAGCTTCCAAAGTTGGATTTCCGATACACAAGCCAATTGCAGAACTCAACAAAGAACAATACCAGCAATTATGGAAAGGGGTACCCGGGGCTTATGGGATTGATGACTTCTTTAAAGACGTTGAGCAGAATTTATACAAAGTACAGTTCAGGGTATTGTTAAGTCGTTATCGTGGAAGAACTACCTGTACTGCATGTGAAGGGTATCGGTTGAGAAAAGAAGCTTTGTATGTTAAAGTTGGTGGTAAACATATTGGGGAACTATGTGAATGGCAGGTTCGTGATTTGAAACAGTGGTTCAATGCATTGGTATTATCAGAACATGATCAACAGATTGCAAAAAGAATCCTGATTGAAATTCACCAACGTTTACAAACCTTATTGGATGTGGGTTTGGGTTATCTCACCTTAAATCGTTTAGCCAATTCACTTAGCGGCGGAGAAAGTCAGCGCATTCAATTAACCAGAAGCTTGGGAAGCAATCTTACCAACTCCTTGTATATTTTAGATGAACCTTCTATCGGACTTCATTCCAGAGATACGGAAAGATTGATCAGTGTATTGAAATCGTTAAGGGATTTGGGTAATACAGTAGTAGTGGTTGAACACGATGAAATGATGATGCGGGAAGCTGATCATATTATCGATATGGGTCCATTGGCTTCTCATTTAGGAGGAGAAGTTGTTGCTGCGGGTGATTATACAACTATCACCCATCATCCTGAGAGTTTAACGGGAAAATACCTTACGGGTAAACTAAAAATTGAAGCACCTGAAAAAGTAAGAAAATGGAATCGTTCCCTCATAGTGGAAGGTGCAGCACAGAATAATCTTAAAAATATTACAGTTGTGTTTCCACTCAATACACTTTGTGTAGTAAGTGGGGTGAGTGGTAGTGGTAAAACCACATTGGTAAAGCAAGTGTTGTATCCAGCCTTGAAAAAAATGAAGGGTGAGCCTGCTGAAAAAGTAGGGTTGCATTATAAGATCAGTGGTGATACCGATTATATTTCACAGATAGAATTGGTAGATCAAAACCCGATTGGCAAGTCATCAAGAAGTAATCCAATTACTTATATCAAAGCATATGATTCCATACGTGATTTATATGCTAAACAGCCATTATCAAAAATGCGTGGCTTTCAGACCAAACATTTTTCTTTTAATGTAGATGGAGGAAGATGCGATGCTTGTAAAGGGGAGGGGGAACAAATCGTAGAAATGCAATTCCTCGCCGATGTACATCTCACTTGTGATGTTTGTAATGGCAAACGATTCAAAGAAGAAGTATTGGAAGTACAGTATAAGGGAAAAAACATTTTTGATATATTGGATATGAGTGTGGATGATGCGATTGAATTTTTCACTGAAGAAAAAAATATCAAAACAGCCATACAACCTTTACAGGATGTAGGATTAGGTTATATCAAACTTGGACAAAGCAGTGATACATTAAGTGGGGGAGAGGCACAACGTGTAAAGCTTGCAAGCTTTTTGGGTAAAGGAAAAGGGGTAGGTCATATGTTATTCATCTTTGATGAACCTACTACCGGACTTCATTTTCATGACATCAAAAAATTATTGTCTTCATTCCAAGCTTTGATAGAACAAGGTCATTCATTGATTGTGATTGAACACAATACAGATGTGATTAAATCTGCAGATTGGCTTATTGATATGGGGCCGGAGGCCGGTGATGCAGGCGGACAAGTAGTTTATGCAGGTATTCCCGAAGGAATTAAAAGGGTAAAAGAAAGCCATA
>JACVCQ010000333.1 GCA_016741945.1 Chitinophagaceae bacterium | reverse complement strand
ATCTTGTTGGTTTTGAGCATCTGAGGCGTCATAATAGCTACATCAGCAGTACCCGTTGCCACATCCAATACCAACTGCGGATGAATGTCTTTCAGTTGTTGTATGGCTTTTTTCCGCCATTGGATATCGATACCCGCTGTCAGAAAACGATTTAGAAAATCGTATCGGAAAGCGATACTATTGAACATCTCTGCTACCTGCTCCTTTTTTCCTTTTTCACTTTGCTGGTAAGGAACTACCTCATCGTGCGCAAACTTTGCCATAGGGCAACAAAGATATTGATTTCCACCTTGAAGGTCAGTCATTGTTACGTGATAGCCCTTAAAACAGGGGTTAATGTTTCGCAAATATTGATTTTAGACTGTTTTTATCAATGGTTGGAAAGCCGCGAAGGCTTATTATCTTCGTTTGAATGAGGGCCAGAATTTATAAATCAACCGGTAGTTGGTATATCGCTAAAGGGGAAGACGGACGTTTGTACAATGCCCGTATCAAAGGTGTGATGAAAATTGAGGGTATTACTTCTACCAATCCTATTGCAGTAGGGGATGAAGTAGAAATGGAGATTGAAGAGGTAGAAGAAGAGTCTGCCATCATTAATACCATTCATGATCGTAAGAATTATGTGGCCCGTATCTCACCACACAATAAACACCTGCATCATATCATTGCATCCAATCTGGATCAAAGTTTATTATTTGTAACCTTGAAAGACCCTAAAACCTCTCAGGGTTTTATGGACCGATTTTTAATCTCCTGTGAAGCCTATCATGTTCCGGATATCATCGTTTTTAATAAATCGGATCTCTATCGCAAAAAAGAGATGGAAAAATTTGAACAGTTGAAGGGTATCTATACAAAGATTGGATATGAAGTGCTATTGTGTAGTGTTGAAAAACGAGAAGGATTGGAAGCACTCAAACATATACTCCATCATAAAACATCTTTGCTCAGTGGACATAGTGGAGTGGGAAAATCAACCTGTGTGAATACCTTGTTCCCTGAATTCAATTTACGTACACAGGAAGTAAGTGGATGGAGTGGCAAAGGAATGCATACGACCACTTTTGCAGAAATGTTTGATTTGCCAGGTGGCGGTCATATCATTGATACACCTGGTGTTCGCGAATTTGGTCTAGTAGACATTGAGAAAGAAGAACTTGCTCATTATTTCCCTGAAATGAGAAAAAAGATGAATGACTGCCAATTCAATAACTGCATGCATATTGAAGAACCCAATTGTGCGGTAAAGAAAGCGGTGATGCAGGGAGAAATTTCTGAAGAAAGATATATTAGTTATAGAACGATATTGGATACGATGGGGGAGGTGTATTAGTTGACAGTTGTTAGTTGACAGTTGACAGAGAAAACAACGATAACTTCCCTCCTGTCAACTGTCAGCTAACATCTGTCAACCCTACTTTCCTTCCTGAAACCACGAAGCATACATCACATAATTATTAGAGATACGATTGATCTCTCCGTTGATGAGTTCTTGGGAAATATCTTTTACTTTTTTAGCGGGCACTCCGGCATAAATACAGCCGGCTTCTACTACTGTTCCTTCTAATAAAACAGCACCTGCGGCTATGATGGAATTGCTGTGTACGATACAACGATCCATTACTATGGCTCCCATACCAATCAGCACATTATCATGAATGGTGCAACCGTGTACCAAGGCATTATGTCCGATGGAAACATTATTGCCGATTTCTGTTGGATTTTTTTGATATGTACAATGAATAACAGCACCATCCTGAATATTAACTTTATTGCCCATTCTAATATAATGTACATCACCTCTTACCACTGCATTGAACCAGATACTACAATCCTCACCCATAACCACATCACCAACAATGGTGGCATTGGGCGCAATAAAACAATTTTCTCCAAATTGAGGATGTTTACCGAGTACGGGGAGGATTAATGACATTTTTTTTAGTTGACAGTTGATAGATGATAGTTGATAGATAGTCTAAAGTTACAATCAAAATAATTAGATAGGTTACTTTAAATGATGAGAATATAGCTAAAGCGAACCGCTTTGTATTTAGGCGTTTGGAAATATATTTTGAGTATTATATTTTGCAAAATTGCAGCAAAATGGGCCCCATGACTTACTATGAAAACCTAATAGTTTGGAAAAAATCGATGGAGCTGGTAGGAGAAGTATACAGGGTTACGAAACTATATCCTCGAGAGGAATTATATGCCCTTACAGCTCAATCACGCAGAGCAGCTGTATCTATTCCGGCTAATATCGCAGAAGGTTGTGGTCGTAATTATAAAAAGGATAGTATACAATTCTTCCATGTGGCAAGAGGTTCAATGTATGAACTTGAAACTCTGCTGAAGATAGCGTTATTAGTAGAAATTATACCCAAAGAAGAGGTTCAGAAAATTATTCCTTTATTACATGAGTGTTTAAAGATACTCAATGGGTTTATTAACTATTTCGAGCAAGGTCTGCTTAAATAGTTATTATCTTTATTTCATCTTAATCATAGCCAACGAATTTTTTCTATCATCTGTCAACTATCATCTGTCAACCCATGAATAATAGGGAACTTTTTCTGCAGCATGTTGCCCAGACGTCTTCTGCTCCGATTGGGTTAGAGATCGCTAAAGCAAAGGGCATACATCTTTGGGATACCTCGGAAAAAAAATATGTTGATCTCATCTCCGGGTTTAGTGTTTGTAATATCGGTCATAGCCATCCTGCTGTGGTGAAAGCTGTTCAGGAGCAGGCTGCAGAATATATGCACCTGATCGTATATGGTGAGTTTGTTGAAAGTCCGCAAGTACAATATGCGAAATTATTGACCGACCATTTGCCTGCCTCGCTTAACTGCGTCTATTTCACCAACAGTGGTGCTGAAGCTACAGAAGGCGCCATGAAATTGGCTAAGCGTATCACAGGAAGATCTAAAATGATTGCTTTCTATAACGCTTATCATGGAAGTACACAAGGAGCATTAAGTGTCATGGGAGGAGAGTATTGGCGTAACGCATTCAGACCTTTATTGCCAGACATCTTACATTTTAATTATGATGATGATGCAGTGCTTGAATCCATCGACTCATCCGTTGCCTGTGTGATTTTAGAAACAGTTCAAGCAGAAAGTGGTATTACCGTTCCTCGTAAAGAGTGGTTGCAAGCCATCCGAAAAAAATGTGATGAACACTGCGTGCTGCTTATTTTCGATGAAATTCAAGCAGGTTTTGGTAGAACCGGTACCCTTTGGGCATTTGAACAATTTATTGTTGTGCCCGATATTTTACTATTAGGAAAAGCATTGGGTGGTGGGATGCCATTGGGTGCTTTTATTGCCGATAAAAAATTGATGTCAACTTTAACCTATAATCCTGTGCTTGGTCATATCACTACATTTGGCGGTCATCCAGTAAGTTGTGCTGCTGGGAAAGCAGCTTTTGAAATATTGTTAACGGAAGGCATGCTGTCTACTAT
>JACVCQ010000332.1 GCA_016741945.1 Chitinophagaceae bacterium | reverse complement strand
TCAAACCAGATTATGGTAAAACCAGTCTCTGTGGATATGAACGTATTGAAGGATGGGCTGTTGGAATCGTGGCGAATCAGCGTTTGATCTGCAAAAACAAAAAAGGTGAAATGCAGATTGGTGGCGTGATTTATAATGATAGTGCTGATAAAGCAGCGAGATTTATCATGAATTGCAATCAGAAAAAAATTCCGCTGGTATTCTTGCAAGATGTAACCGGTTTTATGGTAGGCAGCAGAAGCGAACACAGTGGTATTATTAAAGATGGTGCTAAGCTTGTAAATGCCGTAGCAAATTCAGTTGTACCCAAGATTACAATCATTGTAGGAAACAGTTATGGCGCGGGCAATTATGCCATGTGTGGCAAAGCCTATGATCCTCGTTTTATTTATGCATGGCCATCAGCAAAAATTGCCGTAATGGGTGGCGAACAAGCCGCGAAAACATTAGCACAAATACAAGTAGCTTCCATGAAATCGCAAGGCAAAGAAGTTGATAAAGAACAAGAACAGGCTTTATTAAAAGAAATCAAGGGCAGATATGAAAGACAAACCACACCCTACTATGCTGCTGCCAGACTTTGGGTAGATGGTATCATTGACCCGACCGAAACACGAAAAGTGATTGCAGAAGGATTGAGTGCGGCTAATCATAATCAAGATATGGAGACTTTTCGGACGGGGGTATTTCAGGTATAATCTATTCGAAATTATGCTCAATGGTAAGTCATGATATAGCTGAATGAATTTACTTTGCGATTCAATCATTGTATTATGACTTATCCTATTTATACCGTTGACGCATTTACCGATCATGTATTCGGTGGTAATCCTGCTGCGGTTTGTCCACTCACTGAATGGCTTCCCACCGCTACTATGCAACAGTTGGCCAATGAAAACAATCTTTCAGAAACGGCTTTCTTTGTTCAGAGACCTGATGGAGATTATGATATCCGTTGGTTCACGCCTGAATTGGAGATTGATTTGGCTGGCCACCCTACCCTGGCTACTGCTCATGTTCTGTTTCATGAACTTGGCTATTCACAAAACACCATTCGTTTTCATAGCAAAAGCGGATTACTAACCGTAACCAAGAATGGCGACCTAATGGAAATGAATTTTCCGGCACGTATGCCTGTTGCTTGTGAGATTCCAGCTCATTTGTTAGAAGGATTCAGTATTCAACCCAAACAGGTATTACGTTCACGCGATTATTTTTTGATCTATGAATCACAAGAAGAAATCGAAAAAGCGATCCCTGATTTTGTACAATTGAATCAGGTTGAAACATTGGGCATTATCATTACTGCGAAAGGTAATAATGCTGATTTTGTATCTCGCTTCTTTGTTCCCAACTCTGTAATTGGAGAAGATCCAGTAACCGGTTCTGCACATGCTACATTAATACCCTACTGGGCAAAAGAATTGGGTAAAACATCTATGAAAGCAGAACAGTTATCCAAACGCCGCGGTGATTTGTGGTGTGGAATCAATGGAGATCGAGTAACCATTGCTGGAAAAGCTGTTTTATACATGAAAGGCGCATACAAATTGGCATGAGTACATCAAACGGACATCAACTCATCATTTATACAGATGGTTCAGCAAGAGGCAATCCAGGGCCGGGAGGTTATGGTATTATCTTGATGTGGGGTGATAAAAGAAAAGAGATATCAGCTGGTTATCGACACACAACAAATAATCGCATGGAATTGCTGGCTGTGATTGTAGCTTTAGAGTCATTGACCAAAAGAAATATAGCAGTCACCATTTATACAGATAGTCAGTACATCGTAAATACGGTTGAAAAAAAGTGGTTGGATAATTGGATTCGAACAGACTTCAAAGGTGGTAAGAAGAATAAAGATTTATGGTTGCGTTATAAAGCCATTGCCAATCATTTTCAAGTACGTTTTGTTTGGGTAAAAGGACATGCCAATAACCCATGGAATAATCGCTGTGATGAACTCGCCACTAGTGCCGCAGATGGAACCGATCTTTTGGTAGATGAAGTCTTTGAAAGTTCTTCGGAATAAAGAACGTATTTTACTATACATTATTAATCATTTTCTATCCGCCTTAGGCGGATCAAATTTTCAAATTGAACAATTGTCTTAGTTCTTGGAGTGGCGGTAAGGATAGTTGCTTTGCTTTGATGAAAGCCATGGAGCAAGGATATACGCCTGCTGTACTACTCAATGTCATGAATGAAACGGGTAAAATTTCCCGCAGTCATGGTATTCCCGAGTCTATCTTACGAGCGCAAGCATCAGCTGCGGGATTACCTATTCACTTGATCAGCAGTAGTTGGCAGGAGTATGAGCAACACTTTTCAGCAGCATTACAACAACTTAAAACAGCCTATGCAGTAACACATGCGGTATTTGGTGATATAGACCTTCAAGCACACCGCGACTGGGAAGAAAAAGTATGTCATACAGCTGAGCTTACTGCTGTTCTTCCCTTGTGGCAGCAAGACCGGAGATCTTTAGTGATGCAGATGTTGGTCAGTGGTATTCAAACCATGATTGTGAGTTGCAACACCATCATGGGGCCTTCTTTTATTGGCAAAACATTGACACCGGCTTTGATTGATGAATTGGAAGCATTGGGGGTTGATGCTTGTGGTGAAAATGGGGAGTTTCATACGCTCGTGTATGATTGTCCACTATTCAAGCACCCCCTAAAAATAGAAGTCAAACAAGCATTACAGCACGAACAGTATTATTTTTCGGAGCTTATCCTACATGTATAAAAAAAATCCGCAGTGTTCGCTGCGGATTTTTTTATGCATCATGTATTCTTTATAAAGAAATATTCTTCTTAGCAATTGATTGATTCAGGAAATAGTATCCGCCAAACAGAATCGCCGAAAAAATAGCGGTAGCCATTAAACTATTGGCGTAAAATGGAAGTGCATCATTATAACACATCATTAAACCTTCAAAAGTCTTTGGACGTTTCAGTCCGCCACCACCTGCCCAAACCATAAAGTTGGAAATCAAAAAGAAAGTGGTGGGCGTAGCAATAGAAGCGCCTAATACTTGCATAGGCTTCTGGCTACGTACCATAAAACCAAAAATGGTCAAACTTGTAAACAATAAATAATTCACCCATTGTCCTTTGTAAAAACCTGGGATTTCAGTCAGCCCTTTATTGTATAAAAACTGATAAAGAAGGTCAGAGATAAACATAGAAACCAACGGTAATGCGAAAGCCCATTTCTTATCTTTCACAAAGATAGCTCCCGCAAAAAGCGCAATAGCAAACTGAGGCGCAAAACCCCAAGGTCTATTAGGCATGGCGCGATAAACAGCACTCAAAAAAATGGTCAACACCAGAGAAACAACAAGCGAACGATTCAATTTCATTGTATAGAATTTCAGGGACAAAAATAGGTGTTATAGCCCAAGTTTAGACCTCAATTTTCCTCATCCTGTGAATAAGCATCTGGAATAGCTACAAAAGCCTTGTACAATGA
>JACVCQ010000331.1 GCA_016741945.1 Chitinophagaceae bacterium | reverse complement strand
GGGCAGTATAACGTTTCAAACCAGTAGTTTTAACGATACCTTCCTGATCCATATAAGAAAGAGAAGCGAAGAATTTGCTATTGGCATTACCACCACTTGCACTGATCTGATGCTGATGAGTCATACCTGTTTGGAACAAAGCATCTTTCCAGCTGAAGTTAACTCTACGTAAGCTATCAGCTTCAGCAGTTGTCCAACCATAGGGGTTACCACGCTGTAATTCGTAAGTAATCTTTTGATCGCTATTCATCATTACCAGTCTGTCTTCCGGTAATGTACTCCAACCCACTTGGGCATCATAGTTCAACTGTAGTGTACCTGCGCGACCACGGCGAGTAGTAATAACGATTACACCGTTTGCACCACGAGAACCATATTGTGCGGTAGCAACCGCATCTTTCAATAATTCAACACGTTCAAAGTCTCCTTGGTTGATACTGGCAAAATCAGCTGCAGAAATTTCAATACCGTCCATAATATACAATGGAACGTTACCACCACTGATAGAACCGTTACCACGGATACGAACTTGTGCAAATGCACCCGGCTGACCTGAGTTAGCCACAACAGATACACCCGCAGCTTGTCCCTGTAAAGCCTGGTCGAAAGAACCAAATGGTTGCTTTCTTACTTCTTCCGGAGGGGCTGTAGCAATAGCGCCAGAAAACTTTTTACGCTGAATGCTGGTATAACCGGTTACCACTACTTCTGATACGCTATTGGCATCAGCAGCAGTTAAAGCAATAGTTAGTGCACCACCTGTTAAAGTAACAGTACGATCGTTGAATCCAATCGATGAAACCATGATAGATGTAGTAGCGTTTGGAACGCTGATGGTAAAGTCTCCTGATGCATTTGTTGCACCAACAGCTCTACCATTGGCCTTGATGGTAGCTCCTGATACAGGGGTACCATTGGCTTCAGTTACCTTACCGGTAACAGTTTTGTTTTGAGCGGAAGCCGTTGCTATAAATAGCATCAGAACTCCCAAAAGTGATAGGAATTTTCTCATTTGTTCTAGTTTTTAAAAGTTTTAGGCGTGTTCATGTAGTTTGTAGTGATTACATTTTGTTTTAGAATGAAAAAAATCTTGGGATATTGTTATTATCATGAAACCATTTTCGTTATTCTCTTTTTGTGTCACCATCATTTCTTAGGAATCATGTTGCTGATAACGCAAACCGGAATACTTTTCTACCCAAGTCTCATTTTTGTATGAGCAATAGAATATATTCCTAGTTATGGCTAAATCATTGAAACCATTTTGGCATTCATCGAAGAATCAGCACTTAAATAAAGACCATAAACGGTCGAAAATGCTGCATAAACGGTTGTAAATGTTAAAAAAACTTAAATGCCGACAAAAAAATGTATAAATATTATTTTAATTAATTCGTATTTCATATAAATATTAATTAGTTAGAAATTATTTTTTTGTTAATTAAAGTGCTCTGTTCACCGAATTTGTAGAAATTTTGTAAATAAATAACCGAACATTCTTTTTTCTGGCTTTTCAAAGGGTTTAGTATTTCACCCCTTACAAAACATCTCGTATTTCCGTTAAAACCCCGAGTTTTTCCACAAAAAATACCGTTTTTTCCCCATTGGATAAAAAGATAATATGCAACTAATTGATAGTGTATTGCACTTAACTAACCCCAAATAAAAAGTATGAGAAAAATGCTACGCAAATTATCAGGTCTCTTATCATTATTCTTTTTAACCTCATTCGTTTCCGCTCAAAGCCATTATTAAGTTGCCGTAACCGGTAACAATATTCATGACGGATTACCTCCAATCCCAGCTAAAGCCACCATCAATGGAGCATTGTTAGCCGCCGCTGCCGGTGATATTATACATGTAGCGCCAGGCACTTACACAGAAAAAGGAAATATTAATAAGCAGGGAATTAAACTGGTATCAACTCAAGGAGCTACAGTTACATTTATCAATCCTTCTAATACTGATGGTTTAGGTACTGTTTCGATTGTTAATGGTATCAATAATGTCACCATTGGTGAATCCGGAAAAGGGTTTACGATTATGGGATTTGATGGTAATGGAACCATTGAAACCGGTGCAATTTATTTAACTGGTGCTCATCAAAATATTCGCATTGAGGGTAACAATATTGTTGCAAATGGAGAGCATGGACTCGGATCGAATTATAATGCAGCTATCGACAATCTTATTATCAATGACAATACATTTTCAGGTCAAACATTCGTAGGATTAGAACCCGGAGGCTGTGATTTTTCGCAAGCAACTCAATTCGCACTCAATAATAATGTTCCACGTCAACTAGTAGTATTAGGGGGTGGACAAAATACAACAGCAACAAAAAATATCATTTTCACAAATAATAAAATCATCGGAACAACAGGTGGGTATAATAGTGCCTCCGGTTGTGTACAAGGTAATACACAAGTTACCATCGATGCAATAGGTGCAAGTATCTCCGGTAATATTTTTGATGGTGTTACTACAGGGGGGTCTAATCTTCGTACACGCGGTAATGCAACTAATATCAGTTGTAATACTTTTTATAACCGAAACCTCGGTCCAAGAGCTACACATATTTTTTTCTTTGACCAGGATCCTTTGACTAATGCCAATCCTTCTTCTATCACTGGTGTAATAGAAGCTAATGCATTTCCAGATGGAGGAGCTGCATTTACTTCCAATTATATAGCTGGTAATTCAGGCACTTATATTATTTATCGTGATATAACACAAGCTGCCACTGTAAATCAGCTTTTAGGAACATCATTTACTATTGCTACAGGCCCTTCAGCTCTCGCTCGTTTACCGCAACTATTTGACTATAGTGTGGTATCAGATATTAATGCTTGTGGTGCGGTGGTAGATCTAACCATTCCTACACCAGTAGCTTTTTGTAGTACTTCAGTAGCTTCTATTACGCGTAATATCAATAATAATAATCAGTTTGAAGTAGGAACAACGCAAGTAATATGGACAGTTACAGATATCCATGGCAACGTTGATACAGCCTCACAATATGTAACTGTAATCGATAATCAAAACCCAACTATCCACCCCGTATCATCCGTAGTTTATTGTACCAACGCAAAAGGTTGGTATGCTTTACCTTCCTTAAATGTATCGGATAATTGTGGGGTTGCCAGTGTAACTTTTGATATTTCAGGTGCTACCAGCAGAACCGGTACAGGCATTGATGCCAGTGGTACATTTAATATTGGCGTTTCAACCATTACCTATACTGTTACTGATATTCACGGTAATATCAGATCTTATGCCTTCAATGTTACCATTCAACCCGCGCATGTTTCCACATTTGCGGTGAGTAGTCCCGACGTATTCTGTAATCAAATTTCTCTTATAGCAAACGGATCTTCTGGGGCTTCTTATCGTTGGAGTTTTGCTGGTAATACTGTCAGCACACAAGCAGTTCTCAATTTAGGACTGTTGAATCCGGATGGGGTTTATCAACTTCATATCACAGATGCAAGTGGTTGTGTATCTACTCCAT
>JACVCQ010000330.1 GCA_016741945.1 Chitinophagaceae bacterium | reverse complement strand
TACGTATTTCAATGCTTGCCTGGGGATTTTGCCCTGCGTTGCATCAAATACCCATACACGACCCAGTAAAAAATTGGTAACGCCTCCTGAGATGGTTCCGGTAATGCTTGCTGCCAGGTACCAACAGTTGAACCATTCTGTCAATAGTATAAAGACAGAAAAGTCAACTACGGTAGCTGCTAAGGAAGCAGCTTGTGCTTTTACAAAAGTAACCATCCGTCAAAAAACATTTAACCACATAATTGTGTGTAACAGTACGTTGGTATATAATCCGGCTATCATATCATCCATCATCACACCCCATCCACTAGGGAGCGATTCTGTCTTTCTGATCAGCAGTGGTTTGGTAATATCCAGTAATCGAAATACAATAAATCCAGTTGTCAAATAACCCAAGGTAATCGGCACAAACAACAATGAAATCATCATTCCTGCTGCTTCATCAATCACCACTCTACTGCTATCTTTTCCCCAGTCTTTTTCAACACCGTTCGCAGCCCACACTCCCAATGCAATAACGACAACAGTTACTACACATGCAATCGTTTGAAAAGAACCAACTGTCTGAGCGAAATACCATGGAATGCAGCAAAGTAAAGCAGCGATTGTTCCGCCTCCTTTGATATACCCGATACCCAGACAGCTGGCTATTAATTTTTTTACTTCCATTACAATGCTTCCACCAGGTCCTGATAATAATCCAGACCCAAGTGAGTAATCAAATCTTCTCCCATCATATGACGCAGTGTATTCTGCAACTTGATGAGTTGTTTGAAAATATCGTGCTCAGGTCTCAAACCGGGTGCAGTTTGTGGCGACTTAAAGTAAAAAGATAACCACTCCTGAATACCACTCATATTCGCACGCTTAGCTAAGTCCATAAAAATGGCCAGATCCAATACAATAGGTGCTGCTAAAATAGAGTCACGACATAAGAAGTTGATCTTGATTTGCATGGAATATCCCAGCCAACCAAAGATGTCGATATTGTCCCAACTCTCTTTATTATCACCATGTGGCGGATAATAGTTGATGCGAACTTTGTGATACAAGTCTCCATATAATGTTGGATTGATATCCGGCTGAAGAATATCTTCCAACACACTCAGCTTAGACACTTCTTTTGTTTTGAAATTATCCGGATCATCTAATACCAACCCATCTCTATTACCCAAAATATTGGTAGAGAACCATCCACGAACACCCAATGCACGTGCATGTAAACCCGGTGCCAGTATGGTTTTCATTAAAGTTTGTCCGGTCTTGAAATCCTTACCACCGATAGGTGTATTGGTTTCTTTTGATAATTCAATCAATGCAGGGATATCACAAGTAAGGTTCGGCGCACCATTCGCATATGGAACACCAATCTTGATCGCTGCATATGCATAAATCATACTTGGTGAGATCGCAGGATCATTATTTTTCAAACCGGCTTCAAACGATTCAATGGTTTCATGAACAGCTGACTGCTCAATATATTTTTCGGTAGACCCACACCAAACTATTACTACACGATCACAACCATTTGCTGTTTTAAAGTTTTCGATATCGTTGATCACTTCATTAGCAAGGTCCCATTTAGTAGGCGCTTGTTTAACGTGTGTTCCGTCTAGATTTTTGATATAAGATTTATCAAAAACAGCCTTCATGGGTTTGATGGCTTCCAGTTCAGGTTTGATAGCATTAAGCAATGAGGCTTCCAATACTTTTGCATTCATGGCTGCTTCATATACATTATCGCTATAAACATCCCATCCACCGAATACCACATCCTGCAATGGTGCCAAAGGCACAAAATCTTTAATAAGCGGATAACGATTCTCTGTTCTTTTTCCCAAACGGATATTTCCCATTTGCGTAAGCGCCCCAATAGGTTCAGCAAGGCCTTTGTTCACAGCCACAACACCTGCAATAACTGTAGTGGCCACAGCTCCCAATCCGGGAAGAAGGATACCCAGCTTACCATTCGCAGGTTGGATTTGTTCTTTCATGTTTAGTAGATTTTCTCTGTTGTTGTAAATGATTGCCCCGCCACTGGCAGGACGTATAAAATGAATTTTTATTTTATTTTTTAATCCCTTTTACCATAATACTCACTATAGAATCGATCCTTGTTTCCAGTTTTGGGTATTTATTACCCGCAAATAAGTCAAATTCTAGTCCGCGCAAAGAACTTACCACTACAGAAGGTAGAATATCCAGATCTTTTTTAATCGCATTACTGAACTCTCCTGTTTTAATACCGAAGCTTAGGATATTCTTTACCAACTTTATTTCCTGCTGGTCATATTCTCTATGTACGTGTTTCATGCAGCGATTGTTTTCCTGCATTTCTCCGCGTACCACTCTGTATAAGTTGGATTTTTTCTGGAGAGCTTTGATCTTAGTAATGGTGAAGACCCTCAGTTTGTCTTCTGCAGACTGGGCTTTCTCTGCTGCATCTTTTGCCTCATTAAAAACCTCCGTCATTTCTTTACTGATGACGGCATCGAATATCTCTTCCTTACTGCAATAGTAATAATATAAAGTACTTTTACCCTTACCCATAGATCGGGCAATATCCTCCATAGTGGTTTTCTTCAGACCAAATTGTTGGAATAACTTTTGCGCCTCTTTTAGGATGTCGTCTTTAACAATCTCTTCTTTCTGGGTAACTATCATTTTCGACCAAAATCGTTTTTCGGTCCAAAAGTAGGTAAAATTTATTTCCGGTCACAACCGTTTATAAAAATCATCCATGTTTAGATGCGAAGTCTTTCATGAGTTCACAAATGACTTCTACACTCGATAATGGTAAAGCATTGTACATGCTTACACGTATTCCTCCAACAGTTCTGTAGCCTTTTACGCCAATCATATTTTCCTGCTTACAGGCTTCTAAAAAAGCTGTTTCTAATGATGGGTCATTGAGGAAAAACACAGCATTCATAAGGCTTCTATCCTCTTTCGCTACATCTGCACGAAACAAAGGAATACTATCAATGGTTTGATATAAAAGTGCTGATTTTGCTTTATTTCTTCTCTCCATCTCCTCTAACCCACCTTCCTGAAGAATCCATCGTAAAGTGAGCATACTCACATACACAGCAAATACCGGTGGTGTATTCATCAATGATCCGGCAGCGATATGTTTTTGGTAATCCATGATGGTAGGAATTTTTCTGTTTACTTTTCCTACCAGATCTTTTCTCACTACTACCATATTAACACCCGCTGCACCCATGTTTTTTTGTGCACCGGCATAGATCAATCCAAATCGTTTATAATCAGCAGGTCTACAGAAAATATCACTGCTCATGTCAGCTACCAGAGGCACTTGTGTTTCCGGGAATTGATGCCATTGTGTTCCTTCTACAGTATTATTAGAAGTAATATGCAGATAAGTCGCTGATGTAGGCACTACAAAGTCTTTACTGATATAAGGGTTTGGTTTGTCATTACTTTCTGCTACCACTTCCACTTTACCAAACAAAGCTGCTTCTGCAGCGGCTTTTTTACCCCCAATAACATT
>JACVCQ010000329.1 GCA_016741945.1 Chitinophagaceae bacterium | reverse complement strand
CATCTTTTCCAAACAGGTAATATTTGTTTTGTGGCAATTCTGCAGGTGTGAAATAAGCCATATTCTCTACCAAACCAATAATGGGAACATTGATTTGAGCTTGACCAAACATAGCGATGCCTTTTTTAGCATCTGCCAATGCAACATTTTGTGGGGTTGTTACAATAATTACACCGGTCACAGGTACTGTTTGCATTAATGTCAGGTGAATATCTCCTGTTCCGGGTGGCATATCAATCACTAAGTAATCCAATTCCCCCCAATCTACATCTGTTACAAACTGACGAATAGCGCTACTCGCCATCGGACCACGCCAAACCACTGCATTTTTTTCATCTACCAGTAAACCAATGCTCATTAGTTTAATACCATATTTTTCTAGAGGAATGATCATCCCTTTCCCATTCACATCTTTCATCATCGGACGTTCGCCACGAACACCAAACATAATGGGTACACTGGGACCATATATATCTGCATCCATCAAACCTACGGATGCACCACCTTCCGCCAAAGCAAGCGCAAGATTGGCAGATACTGTACTTTTTCCAACACCACCTTTACCACTTACTACCGCAATAATATTTTTGACTCCTGATAGCACTTGTTGATTATCCTTACGGGTAGATGAGGTATTGGAAGTAAAATTCACGGTAACTTTTGCTTCTTTATCCACCAATAATTTAACAGCATTTTCGCTGGCTGTACGCATCATATCTTTCATTGGACAACCAGGAGTTGTCAATATAATGGTAAAGCTCACTTCTTTATCCTTTATTTGAATATCTTTCACCATATTCAAGGTCACCAAATCTTTTCCCAGATCGGGTTCTTGTACATTACTTAGTGCATTCAATATAGCCGCTTCTGTCATCACGCAAGTTTTTGTTAAAAAATCGATTTGGCTGCAAAGTTAACCGCTCGCATCCTTACTTTGTTAGAATTCGGGTTAGTTTTCAACAATCTGTAAGGCTGGTTGTTGTCGATTTTGGGAAAACCATTTGTATTTTTACCGAGATGAAAATATTGCTACGATTATCTGTCATTACTGCTTTCTTTTTGCTCACTGGCACAAAAGCTATGTCTCAGCGAAATGAATACCGCGATTCTGTAGTACAACTCTATGGTGTAGTAATGACGGCAGATAGTTTGATGGCAATACCCTCTGCCAGTATTATTGTAGAAGGCAAAGGAAGAGGTACCATTACGAATCCGGATGGGGTATTTTCCATCGCAGTATTAAAAGGCGATCGTATCATATTTTCCTGTGTAGGATTCAAAAATAGAAGTATTGAAATTCCTCGGGATCTCCCAGATAATCAATACAGTGTAATTCAGCTATTGGTTAGCGATACCGCTTATTTACCCGCCACCATCCTGAAACCCAGACCTACCAGAGAGCAGTTTGAACGTGATTTTGTTAATATGAAGATCGCTGATGATGCCTATGAGATTGCCAGAAAGAATACAGATGAAGCACAAAGACGTATTTTGATCAATAGCTTACCAGCCGATGGAAGAGAAGCTATTAACTATCAATTGAGACAACAAGCCAATAGATATTACTATTCAGGACAGTTACCTCCCATGAATATATTAAATCCTGCAGCATGGGCCGACTTTATTAAAGCCTGGAAAAGAGGAGATTTTAAGCGTAAAGATTAATATTCCAGCTTTATTGACTGTTTTTTTAACAGATTTTCTTTCATTAAGGATAGCGGCTTTACTTTTGCGCATACTTAAACGATTGAATATGCCAGTTACGAATGTTAGTGTGATCGGTGCCGGAACCATGGGTAATGGAATTGCACACGTATTTGCTCAAAATGGATTTTCTGTTCAGCTCATCGATGTAAATGCAGCTCAACTGGAAAAAGCGGTACAAACCATTTCTAAGAACCTAGACCGCCAAATTGCTAAAGGTGCTTTAACGGAAGAACAAAAGACTGCAACGCTAGCAAGACTTGAAACAGCAACAGATTTGAAAAAAGGAGTTTCCCAAGCTGATCTGGTAGTAGAAGCTGCTACTGAGAATGTAGAGTTGAAACTGAATATTTTCAAGATGATCGATGAAGCAGCTCCTGCACATACCATTCTTGCATCCAATACTTCTTCTATCTCTATCACTAAAATTGCTGCTGTAACCAAACGACCTGAAAAAGTCATCGGCATGCATTTCATGAATCCTGTACCGGTGATGAAATTGGTTGAGATCATCAACGGATATGCTACTACAGCAGATATCACTGATACGATTGTAACGCTTAGTAAAACATTAGGTAAAGTTCCCTGTGTGGTGAATGATTATCCCGGATTTATTGCGAACAAGATTTTAATGCCTATGATCAATGAAGCCATCTGCAGCTTGTATGAAGGCATTGCAGATGTGGAAGCGATTGATACCATCATGAAATTGGGGATGGCACATCCGATGGGACCTTTGCAATTAGCAGATTTCATTGGATTGGATGTTTGCTTGAGCATTCTCCAGGTACTCCATGACGGATTTGGTAATCCGAAATATGCACCTTGTCCACTTTTAGTAAATATGGTCACTGCGGGTAAATTAGGTGTAAAATCCGGAGAAGGATTTTACAAATACACTCCCGGAAGTAAGGAACTCATTGTTAGTGATCGATTCACAAAATAAATCAAAGACCGATTGATATTTCTCAATCGGTCTTTTTAATATTGCCCATGTTTTTCATGCTCTCCAAACTGCTATTCTTTATTTTAGTTCCTTTCAATTGGATCATCATATTATTGATCAGTATTTATGTTGTAAAATCAGCAAAACTGAAACGTAAATTGGGATTCATTACTGTTTTCATCGCATTGGTCTTTACAAATCCATGGTTGTATAAACCAGCCACCAAATACTGGCAAGCAGACTTTAAGGAATTATCATCAGTAAAAAATCATGAATTGGGTATTCTGTTAACCGGTATGGTTCAATTCGACACCCGAAATCAAGGATTTTTTGGATCTACAGCAGATCGATTTATTCAAACAGCTACACTTTATCATACCGGAAAGATCAAAAAAATTCTTGTAACAGGAGGTAGTGGATCGGTACTACATACATATAAACCTGAAGCTGTGTTTTTAAAAGAGATGCTGCTCAAGAATAAAATTCCTGAAAAAGATATTATTGTAGAACCTGATTCCAGAAACACTTATGAAAATGCCATATTCAGTAAACGAATATTGGATTCACTAAAAATAAATACCCCCTCCCTACTCATCACATCTGCATTACACATGAGAAGATCAGAAGCCGTATTTAAAAAAGCAGGGATACAGTTCGACAGTTATGCTGCCGACTTTAAAGTAGTAGACGAGTATTTTTCAATTGACGATAAATTAATCCCTGATGGAAAACTTTTGAAAGAGTGGAGTTACTTAATTAAAGAAGTAATAGGGCTTTGGGTTTATCAGTTGTATTGAAAAGCTTGATCATTTGTATCTTTGTAGGCTTAATTTGTGTAATTCTTTAAACCTGTTTAAAACTTCTTACAATTTCCTTTTGGGT
>JACVCQ010000328.1 GCA_016741945.1 Chitinophagaceae bacterium | reverse complement strand
GCACTACATTGAACAAGACACAATATTCATTCAACTCCAGATTTGCAGAAGGGGTAGGAACCAATCCCGAAGAGCTGATGGCAGCAGCACATGCCGGATGTTTTACCATGAAGCTAAGTTTTGTATTGGGTGCAGCAGGCTTTACGCCTGAGTTGCTCGAAACACAATGTACCATAACATTAGAAGACGGTGTTATTACTTCCTCACATTTGCATTTGACAGCCAACATACCCGGTATTTCTTCCGAAAAATTCCAAGAATGCGCTGCAGACGCCAAAGCCAACTGCCCTGTGAGTAAAGCATACAATATGGCCATTAGTTTAGAAGCGGTATTGGGGTGAGGGGGTGGGTGCTGGGTGCTAGGTATTAGGTATTAGGTATTAGGTTGTTCAAATGTTTTTCAGCTAAGAAAAAATGAAAATTATTTTGGCATCAAACACAATATGTCAAAAAATCAGCAGTTTTTTTACCCAGCACCCAGCACCCAGCACCCAGCACCCAGCACCTACTCCTCCAACAACCCCGCCAACTGCATCAACTCTGCGTGCTTATACGCATTCATAGGGCTGTCAAAACATTTGGCTACTTCTTCAATCAAATGTTGAATGAGACGTTTGTGTGATTGTGGTTTGAAATAAGAAGCCACCGGAGGAACTGATATTCTTTTGAAATAATTCTCAATATCAGCATGAGAGAAAGCTTGTCCGGTAGTAGCATCTACATAGAAATGAATTTTTTCCTGTGGATGTCCCGGGTGTATGTCCGGATCAAAATCGGAATGGAAAAATGCAAGAATACATTGCTTCGGAATATTGATAATTCTGGCATTGATATCTAACTGATCACAAAGTATTTGATAAATCAATCCATTTGAAAGTGTATTCCCTTTTTTACTTTCTAAAACTTTATGTATGAAGAATTCATCCGGTTTTTCATAATTGATCTCAGAACCTTTCAGGTTACAATAGTTGTATAAAATACTGGAAAGTACATTGGCTTGTTCTAATGGGGTAAGAAAACTGTTCAACTCCAGCCAAATATTTCTTCTGATCTTTTCGATCTCTTCTAAAACCGGACTGGTTTGTAAATCGGGATACTGAAATTTAGAAACCAGTAAAGCACCAAACAATAGATCATGATACGCACTGTTCTTCCATTCTGTAAAATCATTACACAGGTCTGTGAAATGAAGTTTATGAATGATCATTTCAATTCTTTCCTGAACATCTTCGCTGGGTGTAGTTTCCCATAAATGTTCCAGATTGGGGATAATACCTTTCCCATATTCAACGATTTTCTCTGAGATGGTAGAATAAACTTCCTCATCCGGGTCGTCTATCAAGGTAAATAATGCGTGTATTTCCTTTGTTTCCTGCATAGCTGTAGTACTATTCCTTTCCTTTATACTATCAAACTAAATTAAAATCCTTGTATTTGTCAATAACAAGTTATTCAGCACCTGTGGAAATATCAGTGATTTGTCGAATAATATTGGCAACATTTCATCGTTGATTGCCACAGTTTCGTAAAAAACCGATTTTAACAGTGAAGTGTAAAAGATTTAGTGTTATTTTGTTGATTATCATTTTTTAGTACTTACATGTCACAGGTTACCACTCCTAAGTTTCCCTCGGTTAAACAATCGTTACACACAGAATTAAAAAAAAGAGTTCAGCAATATTTTGATGAAAGAGGAATTCCGGCAACCGGAACACCCAAGCTCTTTACAAAAGCCATCATTATGGTTATTGCTTTTGTACTGGTGTACTTGCATCTCCTATTATTGACACCGGTTTGGTATTTAGCCGTAATGGAGTGTATCATATTAGGCGGACTCGTTGCCGCTATCGGTTTCAACGTCATGCATGACGGTAGTCATGGTAGTTTCAGTACCAACAAATGGGTGAATCGCATTGCGGCTTCTTCTATCAGCATGTTAGGTGCGAATCATTTTATGTGGAATATGAAGCATAACATGATTCACCACAGCTTCACCAATGTAGATGGGGTAGATGATGATATTGAAGTAGGTATCCTCATGCGTATGGCACCCACACAAAAGCATTACAAAGTGCATAAGTTTCAACATGTGTATTTCTGGATCTTGTACATGCTCCTATATGTATTCTGGATCTTCTTTGCGGATTACAAAAAATATTTTTCACGCAAGATCGGTTCTGTGCCTTTGAAAAAAATGAGTTGGAATGATCACGTTGAGTTTTGGAGTGTGAAAGTATACCATGCCATCGTATTCATCGTACTTCCTATTGCTACAGTAGGTTGGTTGTATTGGATGATCGGTTTTATCATCATGAGCTTCTTTGCCGGCTTTGTATTGAGTATCGTATTCCAATTGGCACATACTGTAGAACATACCGAATTCCCTATTGCAGATATCGATACCAATAAACTACCGGATGAATTTGCTGCTCACCAAATCAAAACCACGGCCAATTTCGCCACCAGAAATAAATTGGTAAGCTGGCTGGTAGGTGGATTGAATTTCCAGATCGAACATCATTTATTCCCTAAGATATCACATGTACACTATCCCGCTATCAGTGAGATCGTTCGTAACGTATGCAGAGAATATCAACTCCAATACATCGAATACCCCACCATGCGTAAAGCTGTGGTAGCACATGTTAGGTTTTTGCGTCAGATGGGGAGACCTTAGGGTACAAGGTGCTAGGTACAAGGTATAAGGTCATTGGTCTCGCCGAAGGCGAGACTAGCACCTAGCACCTTACTTCTTCTTCGCCACTTTCTTCGGTGCAGCCTTCTTAGCCGCTTTCTTCACAGCTTTCTTCGCAAAGGCATTCGGCACCTGCGCTTCGATCATTTGTTTGATGGGTTCTAGTTCAATGGTAGCAAGCTCTTCAGGGGTATATTTTTCTCCGTTGGCTTTACGGCCCATCTTCAGCATTTTTTTATTGAAGCGGATGAAGGGACCCCAACGACCATTTTCAATACTGATTTTTTCAGCAGGCCACTGTTGGATAAAGCGATTGGCTTCTTTCTCCATTTTCTTTTCAATCAACGCATTGATATGTTCCTGTGTGAGGTGATCAAAATCATAAGCCCTTGGAATATTGATGAACATATCATTCCATTTAATGAATGGACCAAAACGTCCTTTGCCTTTGGTTACAGGTAATTCATTATAGAAAGCAATAGGAGCATCCGCTTGTTGCTTTTCCTTCAGCAATTCAATAGCTCGATCTAATTCTATGGTATGCAGATCTTCACCTTTTGGAATAGAAATAAATTGATCTCCCAATTTAATGTACGGACCAAAACGACCCACATTCACGGATAATTCCTGGTCTTCATACATACCTAATACACGAGGCAAAGAGAACAATTCCATCGCCTCTTCATAAGTAATCGTCTCAATGCTTTGATTGGCTTTGAGTTTAGCAAAGCGAGGTTTTTCCTCATCCTCCGCATTGCCAATCTGCACCATTGGACCATAACGTCCCATTCTCGCGCTTACTTTTTTGCCGCATACTCCATCCCCAACCAATTCTCTTTCGCCTTTGGTCCTT
>JACVCQ010000327.1 GCA_016741945.1 Chitinophagaceae bacterium | reverse complement strand
GCTTTATTGAGTTCCTGTGCAATCCATGCACTATTGGTGTCAATCACTTGGCCGATCAACAATTCATCACCGATGGTTATAATTGAAGCAAAAACTTTTTCCATACTTTACAGACGCTTAATTTTAATGCAAGGTAAAACGCATTTATGAGAAGACTTGTTTACATGTTTGTTTGTTTATTGAATTGTGTTGGTTTTGTCAAAGCGCAATCTATACAAGAAAGATTGAATAAGGCTTTTCAAGAATTCATCACTGATCCTCAGATGCGGTATGCAATGGCAGGTATTTCTGTGATGAACAGTGCATCAGGGCAAATACTTTTCGAATACAATGGGAATATCGGGCTCGCCCCGGCGAGTTGTCAAAAGCTGGTGACCAGTGCTACTGCTTTGGAGTTATTGGGGATCAACTATCGTTATAAAACAGAGCTTGGGTATGATGGGGAGATCAGAGATGGTAAATTATCAGGCAATCTTTATATCTCAGGATATGGCGACCCCACTTTGGGTAGTTGGAGATATATTGGTACCAGCGATACTGCCATCATTAGCCAATGGCGGAAAAAGATTCAGGATCTACGCATCAAAAAAATCGATGGGCAAATTATTGTAAATGCTGATCAATGGGAAACAGCTGCGGTTCCGGGTGGCTGGCCTTGGGATGATATGGGGAACTATTATGGAGCGGGTGCTTATGGATTGAATTGGAGAGAAAATCAATATGATCTGATATTGAAATCTGGGCCCAATCCAGGTGATAAAGTCATGATCGCTAAAATGATTCCTGTACTGCATAACATGATCTTTACCAATGAACTCATGGCAGGGAAAAAGGGTAGTGGTGATAACGCTTATATTTATTCGGCCCCATACAATGATCGTGCGTTTATACGTGGAACCATTCCGCCTTCACAGTCTGCTTTTACGATTTCAGGATCTATGACCCACCCCGGAATGCAATTGGGTTATACATTGGCGGCTGCATTAGCCGAAGCAAGTGGAAAACAACCGGGAGTACGAGAACAATCGAATAAAAAAAAGATCGAATTGCTGCATGTTCAATATTCTCCGGTATTAGATAGTATCAATTATTGGTTCATGCGCAAAAGTGTGAATCTGTATGGCGAAGCACTGGTGAAAACATTGGCTTTTGAAAAAAATGGAAAAGGAGTCACTGAAGATGGATTAGCGATCATGAAAGATTTCTGGAAAAGCAAGGGTATCGATCCGGCTTCGTTACGCATGATTGATGGGAGTGGATTATCGCCTCAGAATCGAGTAACTACTAACAGTTTGGTAAAAGTATTACAGTATGCCCGCTCCCGACCTTGGTTTGCTCAATATATGGCAGCATTTCCCGAGTATAATAAAATGAAATTAAAAAGTGGAACCATAGGAGGATCAAAGGGATTTGCCGGATACCATACTTCAAAAGAAGGGATCACTTATACAATTGCCCTCATTGTAAATAATTATGATGGTTCCGCTAATGAGATTGTCAGAAAAATGTTTTTGGTATTAGATGAATTAAAATAATGTTTTTCAGTTATAGTCATTTTATCAACAAGAAAAATCACCATTATGAGTCAACAAAGCTTTCACAACCACACACGTTATGTACCCTTGTGGCATTATGTAACGGCACCGGCCATATTCAGTTTATTGATCGGGTCATTTTATAACCTAAAAGATGCTACGGAAAGTAATCTCTATTCCGCCTCATTAATTTGTTTGATAGCAGTTATTTTGATATTTGTTTTCTGGTATGTTCGGGCATTTGCATTGAAAGCACAAGACAGGGCTATTCGGGCAGAAGAACAATTCCGACATTTTATTTTAACCGGAAAACCTTTACCAAAAGCATTAAGATTGAGACAAATCATTGCATTGCGTTTCGCTTCCGATGATGAGTTCCCGGCATTGGCTGAGAAAGCTGCTCGTGAACAAATGGGGAATAAAGCAATCAAAGCTTCTATAAAACATTGGAGACCAGATTATAGCAGGGTTTAACTCATAAAATATGGCAATAATTTTTCTCTAAGGGTTTCCGGCATGGAAGCCCTTTTTCCTGTTTCGCTATTGATGAAAAATAAAGTGACTTTGCCGGTAGTTAATAGCTTGCCTTTTTCATTGTATACTTCATTATAAAAAGAGATGCGATGGTCTAATGGCAGCTCTTTTAATATCGTTTTTATGGTAATAAGGTCATCGTAATGTGCGGGACGGAGATAACGAACTTCCATTTCAACCACCGGCATTCGGATACCCATTGCTTCCATCGTCTTATAGCTAAAACCCAACTCACGGATACATTCTGTTCTTCCTACTTCAAAGTATTGAACATAATTGCCATAGTATACAATATCCATTTGATCTGTTTCTGCATACCTCACTCGTAAATTGGTCACATGGGTGTACATAGTTATCCTGATTTGTTGACAAACTTACACCCTCCATCTGTTTTTCCACAAATGCATGTTAAGTCTTTCCTTACAAAACGCTAATACTACCTTTAAAACAGGGTTTTCGCTTTTCATTAAGAAAGAAACAAAAATCTTTGTTACCAAGCAGAATGAATATTATGAACAAATTTTTTTCTATATGCTTGCTTGCCGCCGGATTCGCGGTCAGTACCCAGGTTAATGCACAATTGAGCCAACAATTACAGGATCCCGATGCAGAGTTCAAACAAGCAAAGGAAATGTTTCAAAATGACCAGTATGGATTGGCTTATCCTGTTTTCAAAAAAATATACAGTCATGGTGTAGCCAATACCAACCTATCATTTGCGGTACAACTCGAAGCAAGGTATTATTACATCTTATGTGGATTGAAACTCAATGACTCCACCGCGGCACCCATGGCAGTAAATTTTGTTGAACTGGAAAATGATGTGCCACATGTACAAATGAGGCGCTTCCATTTAGGGGAATATTATTACCGCAGAAAAATGTTGCCGGAAGCTGTTGCTTGCTATGAAAAGGCCAATATTGCTAACCTGAGCAATCGGGAGATCGCTGATATGAAATTTCATCAGGCGTATGGTTATTTTACCATGGTACAGTTTGATAAAGCCAGACCTTTATTTAACGCCATTCGCCAGATTCAACAAGATCCCAATTACATTGATGCCAACTACTATTATGCGTTTATCGCTTTCAATGATAAAAAATATGATGAAGCGATTGTTAGTTTTCAAATTGCCGAGCAATCCAAAGATTATCAAAATGTGATCCCCTTTTATCTAACTGAGATTTATTACTTCAAAGGCGATAGAAACAAAGCACTGGAATATGGGGAAGCTGCTTTGAATAAAGGTGGCCAATATTATGATCTGCAACTAAGACAGTTGGTGGGGCATTTATATTTTGAGAAGCGACAATATGCAAAAGCGCTTCCATATATTGAAAAATATGTTGCCGGTACCCCAAAAGTTAGAAGAGAAGATATGTATGAATTGGCGTATTGTTATTACGAGGCCAAAAACTGGACGAAAGCCATTGAGGGATTAAAACAATTAGGTGGTGGCGAAGATTCTTTGGCACAGAACAGTAT
>JACVCQ010000326.1 GCA_016741945.1 Chitinophagaceae bacterium | reverse complement strand
ATTCAATACTACTTGCTGCAGGCCCTTCCTTTTTAATTGCTTCTATTAGTTGAATTACAAGGGTGGCTGCTTTGGAATAGTCTTTTGGTAAAAAATGATGTAACACATGAGCAGTATGCGCCATTCTTTCTTTTAGTTCGTATGCTTCAAATGCAGGAATCAATATTTTATTCAGGAATGTTTTTTTATCAAAACCGGGAATAGTGGTTTTTAACGGAATCGAAAGCTGATGATAAAAAGACTGTGAATACAGATCTTTCAGTAAAGTACTCATGAACTAAATTTTATGGAAAGATGAGAGAAACTGATTCGAAAATGAATAAAAAAATATCAACGGTCTGATAAGAAAATCGGGGAAGTTGCTTTGTTCGTATAATCTGGCTGTGCAATATTCATCAATTTGCTAACAGCCTGTTTGCCAGGAATACCTAAGTCAATCGAAAACTCATTTACATAAAGATCAATGTGTTGTCGCATCACAACTTCACTCATTTCCTGTGCATGTGCTCTAACATAATTGGATACTTCCGGATAATGTGCAAATGCATACTCTACACTTTTGCGAATCAGCTCATTAACTTGTAAAGCAACACTATCTATTATTCTGTGATGCGCTACAATACCCCCAAGTGGTATTGGTACTCCTGTTTGTTGTTCCCAGTAATCACCCAGATCCATTATTTTATGTAGTCCTTTTTGTTGATAAGTGAACCTGTTTTCATGGATAATGATACCAGCGTCAACTTTTCCGTTTACAACCAGTTCTTCAATTTCATGAAATACATGAAAGCTTTTTTTGGGGGCGTAAGGGAATGCCATCGAAAAAAGTAAATGTGCGGTGGTATTGACACCCGGTATCGCAATTTTCGCATGGGTAACTTGCTCTATTGTAAGTGTCGGATCCTTCGTTATTAATAAAGGTCCCACTCTTTTACCCAGTGCGCCGCCACTGTTTAAAACTGTATACTGTTGTAAAACCAAAGGCAGTACACCATAGCTGATTTTCGATATATCTAATTTTCTCTCGATGGCCCATAGGTTCAAGGTTTGTACATCTTCCAGTACTACATCAAATGAAATACCACCCGTATCAATTTTACCATTGACCAGTGCATCAAAAATAAAAGTGTCATTCGGACAAGGGGAGAAGCCAAGGGTGAGTGTCATGATGCAAAGATAGTGAGTGGTGAGCAGTCAGTAGTGAGTGATCATTTATACTTATAACTCACTACTCACTATTCACTTATCATTTAATCTTATACAACCTATCCACATACTTCACCAACACTTCATTCAATGCTTCAATTGCCTCTTTCATTTTCCAGTGGGCTTTGTTGCGTTCGCCTACGTAATTGGAGATGGCTCTGATTTGGATAAAAGGAATATTGGCTTCCCGGCATATAAAATGCAAAGCTGCACCTTCCATGGATTCTACAACAGCACCATATTTTTTTTTGAGTTGTTCAATTCTACTTGCTTGAGTGCTGATCTGGTTCACTGTTATGCCGGTTAATTCAGGAAGTTTTAGAAGGTTGTAAGTGCTAAGCCAGGGATTGGGTAATTTTCTTTTTTCAAATGGATGATAATTGCTTTTTTCCAGTTTCAAATCAAATAGATCTTTCCATTTACCGTCTTCCTCAACACCCACATCACCCAAAATTTCTTCTTTTATCACCACTACTTTTCCGAGAGGGATGTTGGAGTCAAAGCAACCGGCAATACCTGCTTGGATAATCAGATCTGGCTTTTCTTCAGATACCAGGCGGGTCAATGAAACAGCACTGGCCAACATTCCAACACCTGATTGATGAAACCTTACTTTCAGTCGCTGACTTTCACCTGTATACAGGGTATTCATATTCACAAAAACGGGCATCCATTCTCCAATAGTGGCGGCTGTAATGATAATTCGCATGAGAACTGTTTAATAGATATAGTCGTATAAAAATACTAAGGATTGTACTTCGTTCATCATTAGATTTTGCAGATTGCTATTTGTAAATCAATGATTTATGCATTTGTAGCTCAATACATGCAAGGAGTTACAGGGCAACTTCATTACCTTTGCCGAAATTTTCTGAGCAAGCATGGTCTATTTAACGCGACAAGAACATTTTAACGCTGCCCATAAGCTATACAATCCACGTTGGTCGAAAGAACGGAATGAGGAAGTTTTTGGTGTATGTGCCAATGAAAATTGGCATGGACATAATTATGATTTATATGTAACGATTAAGGGTCATCCTGATCCAGATACCGGTTTTTTGTTTGATGTTAAAAAACTCAGCAAACTCATTAAAGAGCATGTCATTGATAAACTGGATCATAAAAACCTGAATCTGGATGTCGATTTTATGAAAGACCAGTTATGCAGTACCGAGAATCTAGCTATCGCAATATGGCAACAATTGCAGCCTCATCTTCCACAACAGGTTCAGCTTCACTGCATTAAGCTGTATGAAACACCTAGGATTTATGTTGAATATTTTGGGTGATAGCTTATGGCCGATAATTCGTGGCTTACGGTATATGGGTTTTGCTGAGTAAAATGGCATCCTAACCTTTGGATGAACAGGGGCTTATTTATCTGTTTACACTTTCTTACTCTATTTCTAAACAAAATAACATCTATGCTGTTATTATATCCGTATGTACCTTTGTGTTCAGGATGTCGAACATACCTGAATCATAGGTAGGATATAAATAATAGACTATGGACCATGGTCCATGGGCAATAAGACATTCAAGCTCTGTTAACAATGTTTAGGCTCTCGAACTGTCAGGCCACTTGATCAGCACACTTCTGAAACAGTGCCAGACCATTGATAACCGAATCACTTGATAATTAAAAGTAAATGAACACCTGGATTTTTGCCGTTGAAGTGTGCGACGCAACGGAATATGAACAGGTATCTGATGCCGGTTTCAAAATGGCATAAAAAGAATGGAGAATAAAGTAGCGGTATACAGAAAGGAACATTTTAACGCGGCTCATCGTTTGCATAATTCAAATTGGTCAGCTGAAAAGAATAAGGAAGTATTTGGCTTGTGTAATAATGCCAACTTTCATGGACACAATTATGAACTTATTGTAAAAGTGAGTGGTGTTCCGAACCCTGAGACGGGTTATGTGTTGGACATGAAACTACTGAGCGATCTTATTAAAGAAGAAGTATTAAACAAATTCGATCATAAAAATTTAAATCTGGATACAGTTGAGTTTGCAACACTCAATCCAACTGCAGAAAATATTGCTGTAGTTATTTACAATTTGTTGCGCGCTAAGCTGGATAAGGAATTGGACTTAAAAATTAGGTTGTATGAAACAGAACGAAACTTTGTTGAATATCCGGCTTAACGGAGAACAAATTGAATTGAGTGATATGCACATAGATGACATGGGCGATGACCATATCAGTACATCAGTAGAAACACCTATGCGTGCTGATGCATTTGAAAAAACAGACGAACAAAAGATCGCTGAGATTGAAGGACATTTTCGTGCGATCATGGAAACGCTAGGACTGGATTTGACTGATGATAGTTGGAAGTGAACA
>JACVCQ010000325.1 GCA_016741945.1 Chitinophagaceae bacterium | reverse complement strand
CTTTGTATTTGTCCGGAATAAACCATGCGCAGGTCTACATAATTAAAAGAGGCATTCCTCAACAAGTTTTTAGCAACACCCGTCCAATTAACTGTACTTCTATTCAAAGTTGCCTGTAAAATCAAATTCCTGAATTGCTTACCTTCTGTAAAATTGAAAGGCAAACGTAACCCTGCATAAGCTTGCCATTCATTCCACTGTAAGAGCGTATCACGATTGAATCGAACAGAACGCTGCCAGGTTTGTGATGTGCCAAACACGGGTTGCAAATAAGTAGCTCCAAAAGTTCCATCATAGCCGATTCGATGACTTCTTTCATTTTCATTATAAGTGTAAGCCAATTCTGAAGAAAGTGTATTCAAGACATTTTGTCCATACAATGTAAAAGAATATTCCGGACGGTCATAATAAGGTCGCCAACTGTGAATATTCAATAGTTGAAACGACTTTTTATAACCCGTTACCGGAAATTGCGCCTGTACCCGCAATGATTCACCGGTAGTGGATTGTTGAATAGTTTCCCCTACATACAATGGCTTTAATGCATCTGAGACATGTACTTTTTCCCATAATGGCTGAAAGCTTCCAATTCGATAGCCCTCTGCAGTGAATGTAGAAGCAAGCACATTACCATCTTTATTAATCACTCCTTGATAAACTCCTGTTGGATAAGCAGCCAATCGATAAGGCGATGTATGTTGACCGTTATCAATGAATGCCCATAACTCATCTCGCCCTGCAAATGTTGTGCTGAATAACAAAGTATCTCCTTTCACCTGTAAAAAACCAATGATACGATTAGAGGGCTTTAGTATGTCACGTGATTCACTGCCCTTCAAATTATTCCATACAATTCCCATGTCTCCATTTTTTTTCCGCTCTATAACATAGTATCCCTGATCATTTTTTGCGAATCTGGGATATGAGTATACAACATCTGTTTTTGAGACAATGGTATCCATTTCTGGATTTGTAATATTCATACGGATTAATGCACTTCCTCCTGACTCGTCCATTGCAACCGCCAACAACTGTCTTTTATCTGTGGATAAATCCGGAGAGAATAAACGTGTTTTTGTTTTGATTGTTTTTAGTTCCCCACTGCGTAGATCCAGTAACTTGAGAGAATGATACTCTACATTGCCCCATCGAAGATCAGGTTGATACGCTGTATAAAGGATTTGTTGATCGCGATAGCTGAAATAAGGATCTATTGCAATATCTCGTACAGCTATCTTTTCTGAACTGCCATCTTCCTTCACTTTCAAGAACACAGGTATCTGTGAGTAGCTGTTATACAAAGTAATGATTGAACCATCTTCCATTAAATACGGAAACTGATAGTTGATTACATTATTCTTTTCAACAGCCGTGAGCCATGTAGGTTCTGAAGAAGCACTTATCCATTGTGATCGATAAAAATGTAATGCATCATCAACAAATGTTGAAAACGGAATACCGGTATGTTTTTTCACAGCTCCCTGAAAAGGATAAATCAACGGTTTGAATCTTGCTGCATCATCCGTTACTTTTTGCCAGAGATCATTACCATATTTTTTTCTACCATATGCTACCAATAAATATCCTAGATCATAATGATCAGGCACAAAATGACGTAGTGATCCATTCCGCAGTTTCATATAGCTATATTGCTTATTGGCAAAATGCAAGGATTGATAAGCACTAAAAAATTTCGGTAGACTTCCTCTGCCTTGTCTGGTAAACTGCGTTTCGGTATAGACAGCATCACCTTCAAAGAACCAATCGGGAATACTAGTGGCATTCGCAACAGCCTGCCCTTCTTCACCCAATATCAATGATGCCAATTTTGATAATCCTTTATTGAAATTGCTGTACTGCTGTACATGTCTGAATTCATGAATGGCCAGATTGCTTAGCCAGTCTGCTGCACCCAAATTGAAAGCGTTTTGTGGTGCGGTTGTATACAATTCGCTTCTAAAAGGTGCCAGCCCAACATACCCATTGGATATCAGTGTTCGGTGTTGCAATACCATACTCACTTTACGCAATGAACTTCCCAAACTGTTACTATTTTTTTGCTGCAAGCCATGAATAATACTAGCAATCTTTACAGCCTGCTGCTCTTGTCCGGCAGAAAATACAACACGAACAGTATCGGTATCAATCTGTTTCCATTTTTGAGAAGATGGGTTTCCTCCAAAACGTTGGGCAACTGACGAGGTAATCAAACAAAGAAATAGCAACGCAAACAGTAAGCGCATGAAAATGGATTTATAACCAAGATACGTAATCCATTATTTCGAAGATGGTTTGTATAACCACAGAAGATCATGATGACCTTCTGTGGTATCAATATTACATAGGAGAACTGGTCAAATGAATCTTAGTCATATCCAAGTAGTGATTTTGTAACTGGTGCACAAAATGAACATTCGGATTATGTCTTCTGTCTTCCCGATACCACATTTCCATTTGAGAAAAATCACCTGCCTTGGGCGTTACAATACGGAAAGAACCTTTCATATATTTCACTGATCCATCATCATTGGGTTGCTTGGCAAAACTGAGTTTCAGTAGGGTTTCTTCATTTAATGGGATGGGATGAAGCTGATCCTGACTGAACCAGAATTCCTGAACATCGGTTTGAACACAAACTTGTTTTTCATCTCCGTTCAGGCGAACTACTTCCCCTTCCCACATTTTTCCTTCATACTCCGCCATTACATAGTCGCCGATTTTGATGTCGCTGAATTTAATCATATGGCAATTAATTTTAAGAGCATAAGTTAAGGAATTTTTGAATTCAAAAAAAGACTTTGGAATACCGCTTTTTTTCTGTGCATCTCAGTGCTTTCTCCAAAGGAGTCCTGTGGACAGTGGTAACTTTTTATTGCCACTGAAAGCACTGAAGCACACTGAAGTATTATCTTTTTGAGGATTTCTTTTTTGCTGAGGCTTTTTGTTCGTTTTCCATGACCCTGAATTTCACGATGGTAGAAATCAATTTCAATGGCAAGGGTTTATCTAACGGAAATTGTATGGCACCTTTGGACGTATGATAAGGCTTTAACGCTTCTTGAAAATTCGCCACCCCGGAAGAAGACGGATAAAATCCAATATGGTTTTTCATGGCTGCGAAATACACCAAATTTCCATCCTGATAAAAACAAGGCATCCCATAACTGATTTTTTCCACTGCTTTAGGCGCTGCCTTCTGTATCGTTGCACGCATGGTTTTCAACAGTTTCTGTTTATCAGGCGGAAAGTCTTGGATGTAGGTGTCAATGTCGGCGTAAGAATTCATGAGGATTCCTTTTATGAGTGAGTAGTCAATAGTGAGTAGTGAGTATTTTTGTGAATTGTGAATTGTCAATGGTGAATAAAGTTAACATATAACCTACTACTGACTACTCACTATTGACTATTCACAATTGACAATTCACAATTCACCATTCACACAAATCACTCCGCCCAACTCATCGTATACCCGGGATTTTCTATTTCCAAAGCTTCTACCGTCAATTGTAAGGGATGAAAGGTATCTACCATAACTGCTAGCTCCTGTGTTTCTTTTTTCCCGATACTTTTTTCAACGGCTCCCGGA
>JACVCQ010000324.1 GCA_016741945.1 Chitinophagaceae bacterium | reverse complement strand
AGCCAATATTGGTATGTTTAGTCTGTATGCCGCTCACAAATCAAAATCCGGATTTGTTTATGCATTTGAACCTTTTGAAGAAAATTTTCAAATGTTAAATAAGCAAATTGAAGCAAATAAACTCAAGAACATCGTTGCAATAAAAAAAGGGTTGTTGAATATGGAGGGAAAAAAAGATCTTTTTCTTTCCGGTATCAATACAGGTGGACATTCCATTCAGTTTGAACAACAGGCGGGTAAAGTCACAATAGATGTTACAACATTACCTCAATTCTGCTCAAAGAATAATATTACTAAAATCGACTACCTGAAAATTGACTGTGAAGGAAGTGAATTTGATATTTGGCAGTATGACCCTTCCATTTTATCGCGTGTTCGTAAAATTGTGATGGAATGTCATCCATATGGAGAAGAAACTGTTGATAAGATGCAGCATTTGCTAGAGTCCAATGGTTTTAAGGTAATCAGAGAAGCCTGTAATCATGAGAATATTGAAATGTTGTACGCCAGAAAAGACTAATCAAATCATTTCCCTATAAAGAGCCAGGTATTGTTTTGCAGCATTTTCCCACGAAAACATAGCTGCTCTGGAACGAATGGTTTCCGGAGTAATAGCTCCCCGTTTAAAATCTAACATCCCGGAGTTGAATACATGCTGCATAGCTTCTTTCTCAAAACTATCAAAATAAAATGCCTGGTTCCCGCCTATTTCGGGTAGTGATGTTCTGTTAGATAGAAAAACGGGTTTACCAAATGCCATCGCTTCAATTACCGGCAATCCAAATCCTTCCATCAAAGAGGGGAATACAAAGGCTTCGCAATTTTGGAGGTACCAGTATTTTTCAGGTTCAGTAATGGCGTTCACAAAATGAACCCTATCTGCTACGTTGCACTCTTTAGCCTCCAGCAAAATTTGTAACTTATACTCTTCGCTTTGTGTAATTCCGGCTATCACCAATTGCATGTTATTACCGTGTAACAATGCAGGCAATACATGAAAATTTTTCTTGTCTGTGATAGTACCAATCGTAAAAAGAAATGCTGTATTGGGTATAAGTTCAGGTGCAACAGGTACAATCTCCTGTTTGATATTACATCCATTGTAAATAACATGAACTTTTTTTCCACTTAGATTGACATTCCTTTCAAGATCAGACTGAACAAACGAAGAGATAGCAACAATAGCGTCAGCTCGGTCAATTTTATTTTGAATCTTTTGTAACTCACGCTTCTTTTTTGCCAAAGGGCGATGCTCTTCATGTAAAAAATTTAGGTCATGTACCGTGAGTAATATTTTAATATTCCTTCTATAAGGATAATACATCGTACCTTGATAGGTAGCATGCCATATATCATATTTACGAATATCAGGCAAACAGAACTTATGCAAAGAATGTTGTTCTACATAAGAAGTATCCTTCCCGAATATTCCCATTTCTCTTTCACGGGTATAAAATGTAAGATGATTTTGAATATGCTTTTCAGCAGATACAAGTGCTAAACCTAGCTGTTTACAATAATGGTATAACCCTGTGTGAGCATATTTCATTCGCTCACAATCAATCAATATCTGAATATTATCATGACTCATGGTTTTAAAAAGGCTTCTACTGCATGACAAAATGAGTTGATAGGTTGGGAAGTAACCGAAAACCCTAATTGCTCCAGATATTTTTTAAATGACACTAGATTATTTTTCTGATCATCAATATCATGCACTTCTATAACCATTCTTTTGATCTTTTGAATCAGATCCGGAGTTGTATTATACAATATATCATATTCACTTCCTTCACAATCCATTTTGAGTAGATCGATGGACGTTATATTGTTTTTAACAAAAATCTCAGTAAGAGAGATCGACTCAACACGAATGGCTTTTGTATTACTTTTATTAAAACCTGAAAAAATAGAAGCTACCACCTGATTATCATTCGTATCCTCCATATAAATATCCAGATGCGACTGTTGCTTCCCCGTTACTGCCATCTGATAGAGAAAAATACATTTCTCGAGCCATTGATTTTGACTCACCGTTTTTTTTAACCTTTCAATATTTGCAGGCATTGGTTCAAATGCGAATATTTGAGCATTGGGTAATTTGGATAGCAATATAAAGTCAAAAAAACCTGCATTGGCTCCAATATCAACTACTATCGGTTTTTCAGTCAAGTTTTTCGCTAAATCATTGATCTCATACACATCAGCCATGAAGATCTCTTTAAATACCTGATACAATGATTCCGGTACTTCAAAAGTAATTTGATTGGGCTTGGTACTAAAAACCAAGGATCTTTTTTTTCTACTCTTTTTATGCAACAAATATTCTCCCGGATTTTTGATATGTTTTATCAAACGGAAATACCTGTTAATACCTGATACCGGCATAGTAATAATTTTATCCTTTCAAATTTTTTTTGATGAACTCCCGGGTAAAAGCATAAATATTGAAATCATGTTTTGTATTTGCAATACGTACTGCTTCTTTCAAATAATTTTTTTCAACCCCTTTCATTCTTTCTTTTTGAATCAGCCGAAATATTTTTTCGGTCAATAATAAAACCTTTCTTTCATTATCTAATACAACTGTTTGGTGTTCTGTAATTGCTTGATTCAAGTTCTCTATACCTTCTTTGGTAGAAGCAATAGTTTTAATAATGGCGATTGTTTGTTTTTTATTATGAAATGCCGGAGCCAACATGAGTCTTAAATTATTTACAAATTTATCAGCATCAGGTCTGTCACTTTTATTGACTACAAAAATATCAGCAATCTCCATCAATCCTGCCTTCATTGTTTGTACTTCATCACCAGCCTCGGGTACCACCACCACAACTGTTGTATCAGCCAATCCTGCTATCTCTATTTCGCTTTGCCCTACGCCAACAGTTTCAACAATGATATGGTCAAATCCTGCAGATTGTAATAGGGAAGTAATTTCAATGATGTAGGGATGTAACCCACCTAAAGCACCTCTAGTGGCCAAAGAACGTATAAACACGTTTGGATGACTATACCAATCGCTCATTCGAATTCGATCACCTAAAACAGCACCTAAATTGAATGGTGAGGATGGATCTACACACAACACCCCCACTTTCTTACCCATTCCTACCCATGTACCTATCAAAGCATCTACTAAAGTACTTTTTCCGGCACCGGGAGGTCCGGTTACACCTGTTATGGGTGCATTGCCAGTGGATAGATTTCGCAACAGGTCTTCATAACCATCTACTTCATTTTCGACCCAAGAAATGGCCCTAGCCAAAGATCGTTGGTCACCATGCTGAATTCCTACTAATAATTGTTCCCACATAATACGCTCGGTAAACGTAAATTTAATACTTGCTTATGCAAAAGAAAGTAATTGATAGCAGAGATTCATCGTTTCATACTGATATCATGAAAAAAGATCAGATAGTTATTGTATTGTTCCTAATTTCAATCATTGGACTCTTATGGAGTCGTGCATTGCTATCCATATCTATTGGATTGTGGGGCTTTTATATTATTACACAATACCGTAGCTTATCTTCTTCTATATTTAAAAGTAGTTTTATTCTTTGGGGCCTTAGCCCACTATGTATTGC
>JACVCQ010000323.1 GCA_016741945.1 Chitinophagaceae bacterium | reverse complement strand
CTATATTATTTGCTATTATTCGTGAAGTAGATGCTATTATTCATGTGATCGGCTGTTTTGAGGTTGAAAATGTATTGCGTGAAGAAGGAGCCATTAATCCCGTGAGTGACAAAGAAATCATTGATACGGAATTGCAGTTGAAAGACCTGGAGAGTGTTGAGAAGAAAATGCAGCGTGTAGAAAAAATGGCACGTGTTGGAACCGATGTTAAAGCAAAAGCAGAATTTGAGATCCTCTCCCGCTGTAAAGCACATTTGGAAACGGGTAAGAGTATTTATTCGGTTGGATTAACCAAAGAAGAAAAAGTAGCCGTTGCTGATTTATTCTTAATGACAGATAAACCTGTATTGTATGTAGCGAATGTAGATGAAGCCAGTATGCATACAGGAAACAAGTTTTCAGAGCAACTGAAAGAAGCCGTAAAACATGAAGGTGCTGAAGTGATTGTTATGTGTAACAATATTGAAGCACAGATTGCAGAAATGGAATCTGAAGAAGATAAGCAGATGTTCATGGAAGAATATAAAATGACAGAACCTGCTTTGAACCGATTGATTCGTAGTGCTTATAAATTATTGAACCTCGATACTTATTTTACCGCCGGTGTACAGGAAGTACGTGCCTGGACCATTCACAAAGGCTGGAAAGCTCCACAGGCTGCCAGCGTGATCCATACAGATTTTGAAAAAGGATTCATCAAAGCTGAGGTAATTGCGTACGATGATTTTATCAAGTATGGCAGTGAAGCCGCTTGCCGTGATAATGGTCGATTAAGAATTGAAGGAAAAGAATACATCGTAAAAGACGGTGACGTGATGCATTTCCGATTCAACGTATAATCCCTACGTGAAACTCTGTGCCAAACTCTGCGTCACGCTGTAGTAATAGATATAACCGCAGAACGAGAGCAATGGAGGTTACGCAGAGATTTGGTAATTTTGTATATGATCAGCTTGTCTATCTGGGAGAAAGAATCGTTTTACACCCCTCAGGATATTGTTATTGTTGGTGCTGGACTGATGGGTCTTTGGACAGCCTATGAACTCAAGAAAAGAAGTCCACAATTACAGATTACCATTGTAGAACGCAATACAACACCATTAGGTGCATCTACCCGCAATGCCGGTTTCGCATGTTTTGGAAGTCCCACAGAGTTGATGAGTGATATGGAAACCATGGGCACCGATGAAATGCTGCGCATTGTGGAACTGCGTTATCAAGGCATTGAAAAGATTAAGTCTCATTTTACGGAAAGCGCTATCGACTATGAACACTGTGGTGGTTATGAATGTATCAATCCAGATTCGAGATATTGGTATGCGTTTGACGACAGGGTGAGTCAGTTGAATAAACTGTTGAAAGACATCACCGGACAACGATCTATTTTCAAATATGCGGGACAAAAAATGTCTGGATTGGGTTTGCTGGGTTTTGATGTATTGGTAGAGAATAGTTCTGAAGCCGCTTTACACAGTGGTAAATTGGTGCAGGCAATAACCCAACTGGTTCGTTCATCTGGTGTGCATATATTGAATGGTTTTGAGGTACATAGTTGGGAAGCAGATCAAGATCGGTCAATGATTGCGAGCAAAAAAGGAATTGCGATTGCATCTAAAAAACTCATCTTTTGTACCAATGCGTTTACAGATGGTCTATTAAACGAGTCATTGGTTGAACCCGGAAGAGGACAGATCATTTTGACAACGCCCATCCCCCATCTGCCCATGAAAGGTACTTTTCATTTTGATGAGGGATTTTATTACTGGCGTCATTTGGGAGATCGAATATTATTAGGTGGTGCGAGGAATAAAGATTTTGAGGGTGAACAGACACTGGAAATGGATGGTTCTAATACGATCAAAAGTGCATTGATTGATTTTTTGAGAACACATTTACATCCCTCTCTATCATTTGAGATCGCAGATTCCTGGAGTGGTATCATGGGGTTCACCAAAGACAAGAAGCCTTATCAAGGACGTACTGAACAAGGCTATTATGTGGCATTGGCTTGTAATGGAATGGGAGTGGCTTTAACACCGATGATTGCAGAGCAAATAGCCACTACTGTTTTGAACGATTTTTAACGGAATGCTATTATTAGTTATTCTATTTTTGAAGTGAACCTATTAATATGAAAAAAATTGCCCTGCTTTTGTTGCCCGTTTTGATGCTGGCTTGTAACGATACAAAACAAGAATCTTCTGCCGATACTACAACAACTGCTATTCCTACCCCGGCAAATATTGGATATACGATTGTAAAAGTGTATCCGCATAATGTTAGTTCTTACACACAAGGCTTGATCTGGTTTAATAATACACTTTATGAAGGAACCGGATTGAATGGAGAAAGCCGTTTAATGAAGATTGATCTTGAGACAGGGAAATCAACTCAAAAAATTGATATTTCAAAAGATTACTTCGGAGAAGGTATAACAATCCTCAATGATAAAATCTATCAATTAACATATACAGAACACAAAGTCTTTGTTTACGACTTAGCTACTTTTAAGAAAATCAAAGAATTTGATTGGAACATGCAAGGCTGGGGTATTACACATAATGGTAAGCAATTGCTGATCAGTACCGGCGATAGTAATATTTATTTCGTTAACCCTGAAACTTTCGCTATTGAAAAAACGTTGGGTGTGTATGACAATAATGGCTATCTATCTAATATAAATGAACTAGAATTTGTAAATGGCAGCATCTTTGCAAATGTTTATTTGAAAGATTACATTGTAAAGATCAATCCTGAAACGGGGTTGATTGAGGGAAGAATTGATCTTACTTCTTTATTGCAGAAAACCGGACAGCCCATCACAGAAGAAACAGATGTATTGAATGGTATTGCGTTTAACCCTACGAATAATAGTTTTTATATCACGGGAAAAAAATGGCCTGCTTTATATGAGATCAAATTGAACTGATTAAATGCACAGGTTAATTTCGACTCAAGATATAGATCACTGAACTACACTTTCGTTCATCACCCAACGCTTGTAGATTTGAACGAAGTCCATTCCCAAAAGCAGCCAATAGATTAGGCTTTCCTGTTTTGTATTGCTCACTTAACATCGATACATAAAACGCATCGAACCACATGGGCTTCATTTC
Organism: Chitinophagaceae bacterium; assembly: GCA_016741945.1. Lineage (GTDB taxonomy): Bacteria > Bacteroidota > Bacteroidia > Chitinophagales > Chitinophagaceae > Sediminibacterium. Next base: position 475 of record JACVCQ010000323.1, on the reverse strand, counting down.
CTTGATATCAAATCCTTTCAGATGTGCGAGCTGTTGTAAACCTTTGGGAGAAAAATGGTATAAATGTCTGGGAACATCCCATGCCGCCCAATGCTGACCATAGATGGTTGCATCTTTGCTGGTATAATTGGGCACAGCAATTACCAGCTTACCTTGGGGTTTCAATAATTGCTTGAACCGTTCAAAATATCCATGTACATCATGTACATGCTCGAGTACATGCCAGAGTGTGATTACATCAAAAGAAGATTCCGGCAAAGTATAGATCTCATCTGATGAATGAAGTTGTAAACCATATTTATTCGCCGCATTCTGACGTGCAATAGGATCGGGTTCAAGAGCAGTCACTTTCCATCCCGTAGCAGCCATGGTATGCGCAAAAGCCCCTGTACCTGCACCAATATCTAACAAACTCCCCTCTTTTAATCCGCTGATATTTTTGATCAGTCTGCGTTTATTTCCCAACGTATAGGAA
>JACVCQ010000322.1 GCA_016741945.1 Chitinophagaceae bacterium | reverse complement strand
TTCTTAACTCTCCAAAAGTATGTGTACGGAACATAAAGTATCTTTGAGTTTTTGATTTCTTGATCTTTGATTTTGCACGTAGTTAATGGCTAATAGTTCATAGCATATAGTAGTACATTGCCATTTGCCATGAACTATTAGCCACCAGCCATAAGGCCGCAAATATACTCCAAAACCCCCAAGCCTCGAGGGCATTTGACGATGGAAAACCTGCAATTTTGTACCATCTTTGTAAGATGCAGGCAAGCCGAATACGCAAGGTGAACAGAATATCTGTCGCCGTTTTCTTTTTTATGGCCGGTATTTGTTTCGCCAGTTGGGCGAGTCGAATACCGGATATTAAATTACAATTGGGATTAAGCGATGCAGGCTTAGGCGCTGTATTGCTTGCCTTGCCTTGTGGATTGATGCTGAGTTTACCCGTTTCCGGTTGGGCTGTTACTCGTTTCAGCAGTAAGACCATGGTTACCATTGCTGCGGTAGGTTACCCACTCACATTGATTGTAATTGGTTTGGTAACCGCCACCTGGCAATTGGCTGCTGTATTATTTGTATTTGGAATTTTCGGGAACCTGTATAATATCTCTGCAAACACACAGGCAGTTGGGGTAGAATCATTGTACCAACGATCCATCATGGCTACCTTTCATGGTATTTGGAGTCTGGCCGGATTTTCAGGCGCTGCGGTTGGTACTTTTATGATTGCGCAACACATAGCGCCTTTGCATCATTTTATGGTTGTTTGTATTTGTTGTTTGGTAGTGGTGTTATTGGCGCAGGGAAAGATATTACCCGAAGATGCCAAATCAACAACCAAAACACCACTCTTCGCTAAACCGGATGCTACCATATTAAAATTAGGGTTGATCGCATTTGGATGCCTAGTATGTGAAGGAACGATGTTCGATTGGAGCGGCGTTTATTTTCAAAAAGTAGTGAATGCTCCAAAAGAGTTGGTCACACTGGGTTATTCTGTATTTATGGGAACAATGGCTACCGGCAGATTTGTGGGCGATAAACTAGTAACCAGATTTGGCATTCAACGTATGTTGCAAAGCAGTGGTATCATCATCTGTAGCGGATTATCCATTGCTGTACTCTTTCCCACACTGGTACCTGCAACCATTGGGTTTTTTCTGGTAGGCTTTGGCGTTTCTTCAGTAGTTCCGCTCGTATACAGCGCCACCGGAAAATCAAAAACCATGTCTCCGGGAGTTGCTTTGGCTGCTGTTTCTACGATTGGATTCTTGGGATTTTTAATTGGTCCGCCTTTGATTGGGTTTATTGCAGAGATAGCAGGGTTGCGTTGGTCGTTTACCGTGATTGCTATGATTGGATTGTCTACCACCATCATGGCTACTTTCATGAAATGGGATCGTTAAATAAAATCTAAAAGGGTTAAGTTCTGCTGTAAAATCATTTTCTGGTCAAAGAATTGAATGTTATTCTATGAAACATTTTCTTAACCCTGAAATGATTTTGTATGAAACGATTTTTACTTTTTTCTACACTGATTGTATTCCTTTCTTCCTGTTCAAAAATTGTGGTGGTTCCTGAACAAAGATCTATTGAAGGGTCTTGGGTATTAGCAGAAGCATCACGCAAAAATGGTTTTGGCTGGCAATATTTTCGATCCGGTTTGGAAGAGGGCGTATTTGATTTTTATCGGAATGGAGGAGCTGAATACGATGATGGCTTTACTTTGATGCGCGGAACATGGCGTATCAGAACAGTGTCTGGTGGTTATTATGATCAATATGGCAACTATTATGATCGACTCCATGATAGTTGGGAAGTGAATGTATACGATGTTTATAACCGCAGTTCCATAAATATGTATTTTGATGAGATCGTAGTGTATAACAATCGTATTGTTGCCACACATTTTGATGGTTATTACATTCAACGCTATACATTCCGAAGAATATAATCTGTGAATCTGTGGCAATAGATAGCCACAGATTCACAGATTTAGGGTGGGATTGTTTTCATATTCATTACCCGTTTATTTACGGACTGTTTTAATGGTGTTCACAATCGCTGCTCTTTTAGCAGCAGTTTGTTTTCGTTGTTGATGTTTCGGGTTGCCAAGGCAGAGGAATAACAAGGCACTGCCGGCAATCACCATTACAAATGGTTTCATTTTTTATAAGCATAGAATGGTTAGGAAAAGGTATAGGTCGACCCTTACCGTCACTGACGGCACCATTGGGAACCTTAGATATAGGGTATTAGAACACAGCTGCAGCTATGCATCTTTTTTACCGTTTTCAGGTTTTTTTCCGGAAATGGTGAACGGGAAGATTTAGTTCAGATGAACTTCTGGTGGCTTCACGCGCTGGCGGAAACGGGCAAACAGAAATTCAGTGTGGTGGTTCATATTACATGGGAGCGAGGCTCCATTTACTTTGAAGACATAAAGGTATAGTGGGGGCGAATATGCCACTATGAAAACAGGGATAAGCGGGACTTGCGTATTCACAAACGGTAAAGTACCTGTGATGAACGGTAAAATGAGTGCGTTGACGGTAAAATAAGTGTATCGGCGGCGTCTATACTTGATAAGTGGTATAGATATTCTTATGAGAAAATGAGTGCTATAAAATAAATATTATATTTTTAATGTATAGAATGAATCGAATGAAACCGGTAATCATTAGCTTATTTATTTTGTTAACAGGGTGCAAATCAACAAAAGGAGATTTTGTAATATCAGATGTATCAAAAGATACAGTTGTCCTGATAAAAACAAATAGCAATGATAATACTACTGTCATCTTAAGCATTACTGGTCAAGTGGACGACACTTGTATTGTAGGGCATTGGATAAAAATACCAGGAGGAAATATTGATACAACTGTTCAACATGATTTTTATAATAAAGACTATCTTCTTAAATATGAGTCTTACAAAGCGTCTAATGGCTCGATAAAAATAAATTATCACATACCCTAATCATGGCATGTCATTCATTGTTTCCTTACATGTAATAGTAAGAGATTAATATGCTTCTTTATGTCTGGGTTTCCAGATCAAATAATAAAAAGCCAGAATGAGAATACCTGTTACAAATGGAATGAGTGCAAGATCTTTATACGTGTAATGAGCAAAAAGGATCTTTTCATCGAATCCTAAGAATTCAGTGATCATCCAATAGGAGTTGGCACTAATCCATACAGCGATGGCAAGATTATGGCATAATTCAGATACAATATGTCTTGTTCTCCAACTAATGATGATGGCAATTATAAGTGTTGGAAAAATCATAGTAATACCCAGTATCGAAAATCCCAAACACCAGGCTACATCTTTGAATAACCAGAATACAATATGTAAATTTTCCATTTTGCGATAGCGCAAGGGAATAATATAGTCTTGTTTGCTCCCGCCAGGTTCAGCCATTGGTTTTAGTTTTTTGATAGTAATGGCTGCAATATTAATTTTTTGTCACCATTCAGCGGCTTAAAATGCGGGTAAATCTTGTAACATCAACGGCTGGGGTCATGGGTTTTCCTTCCGTTAGATATTGTGTAAACTCATGGGCAAAATAGGGAGCCAACGAACATCCTTTTGTTCCCATGCCATTAAAGACACCCACTGTCGGAT
>JACVCQ010000321.1 GCA_016741945.1 Chitinophagaceae bacterium | reverse complement strand
TATGGTGATACTGCAAATGGCTACCAACCAGCCAAAGCTGAACTCAGAAGAACTCACCCATTGAATAAAGAGCGTAACCAAGCCATCGTCTGTATTTTTTACTGAGGATGGTTTTGCGCCCGGTAATTGTTGTTGTACTTGATTCACCACAAAACCGGTGATCTGTGGAGCCAGCACTGCAAAGTAGTTCGATAACACTACAAACAACATCCCGAGAAAGAATCGGAATCGATATTTCCAGAAATATTTATTGAGTGCCGAGAGATGCTTCACGAATGACTGACTTTAGAACAAAACTACAAACAGAAACACTGGTAATCATTCATTTGTTACAAACGGGGCGATAGAATATCCCGATGGCAATACAATCATTCTTTATTTTTGCGGCATGTTGAGTAAAGAGGAACTTGATTTTTTGGAATACTGGGAGAAAAACAGCCTGCAACAAAAACACAGTACACGTCCATTCATGATCGGACTCTCCGCAGGGTTTGTGCTGGGTATTAGTTTGATTGCAGTGGTTTTTTCAGGCTGGTATGAAAGAGCCAATATGGTGGCAAACTCCCGATTAAGTTCCTTTGTTTTTTTATTGGCGATACTGGGCATTTCCTTTTTCATGGCATTTGTGTACCGAAAATTCCGTTGGGAAACCCATGAGCAGCGATACCGGGAGTTACTGGCCAGAAAAAAAACACTTGAAAAAAAAGAAGTATAAGCAGCCCCACAGGCTAAAAAATGGTCTTAACCGTAAAAATAGACGATCTATACATGAAAAGAGCCTTATTGTTATTGAGCTTAGGAATTGCAACTTTATTGATTTCTTGCGGGAAACAGGATAAAGGATGTGAACCCAAAACACCTGCATCAGAAAAAGCGGAGATGGTGGCCTATTGTCAGGCGAATGGCATTAATTTTACAGAACATCCGAGTGGAATACTTTATCAAATCATCGCTCCCGGTTCTGGTATTACGCCCAACATTAATAACCTTGTTTTTGCTGTATACACAGGTAAGCTTTTGAACGGCACTCAATTTGATGCAACCGCCAACCCGGTCAGTTTTCCCTTGAGCGGAGTAATTGAAGGTTGGAAGATTGGCATACCCTTGATTCAGAAAAGTGGCCGCATTAAGATGGTGATACCTTCTGCGCTTGCCTATAGTTGTACTGGTTCCAATTCAATCCCACCAAACAGTCCGTTATTCTTCGACGTAACGTTAACGGATGTAAAATAATGAGCAAGTGTTTGGCAGGATCATATTCTGCCAAATACTTTATTGAAATCTTTTTGTATTCCAGCAACTGACAAATCCCTTATCTAATAAGACTTTCTATCCATTTTATATCCCCAAAGCTTCAAACTTGGCAGAACTGGTAAATTTCATTACCATTCCACTATCTTTGCCGCTCTAAAATTTTTTGAAAACCCTTACCGATATGCAACTGAAAGGTTTAGTGCGATTTTTTGCGATTGCCCTGATTTTAATCTGCCTCTACCAGTTATCTTTTACCTGGTTTGTACGCAGCCACGAAAAAGCCATGGATGAAAAGGCGCAAGCCTGGATCAACCGCTTCCCAACACCGGAACAAAAACACCCCGGCAACAAAGAGTTGCAGGCGATTTACGCCGACAGCCTTTCTGTAGTAAAAAAAGAAAGATTGCAGCGATTGCTCGACAGTACCAAAGACACCAAACTGGCTTTCGGTTTAACTACTTACCGTAGTGCAAAAGAGAAAGAACTCATGTTGGGTCTGGATCTGCAAGGTGGTATGAGTGTAACCATGGAAGTAGGTTTGGATGGCTTGCTTAAATCATTGGCCAATTTTACCAAGGATCCTGTTTTCAACAAAGCATTGGAATCAGCAGTGGCACGTAAAGCCAATAGCGGTGCTAACCTGATTACCTTATTCCGTGAAGAATACAAAAAACTGAATCCTTCCGGCAATCTTGCTCCTTTCTTTGCTACCCGTAGCAATGGTAAAGTGAAATTCGATGCTTCAGATGATGCAGTAACGAATTACCTGAATGAACAAGCTACTGCTGCATTCAACAATACCTTCCGTATTTTACGTACACGTATCGACCGCTTTGGTGTGGCATCTCCTACCATCAATCCTGATCCTGCAAAAGGCATCATCAATATTGAATTGGCAGGTGTGAATGATAAAGAACGTGTAAGATCTTATTTACAATCAACTGCCAACCTTCAGTTCTTCGAAGTCTACACTTTTGAGAGTCGCGATTTGCAAGAAGGTTTGGTAGCTGCGGATAAAGCAGTGCAGGATTACCTGAATGGATCAGCACAAACAACGCCTGCTGATACTACCAAAACAACCACTGCGGCAACTACGACTGTTGATACCACTAAAACAGCTACAATCTCAGGCATCAAAAAAGACGCCGGTACAACTGCAGCTGCAACAACACCCAAAGACAGTTTGAACCAGAATCCGATCGCTCGATTGATTCAGTTCTATCAGCCTTATCAAGATCAGGGTGGTAAAGTCATTTATCCTGCTGCTTTGGGTTATATCCAGGCGAAAGATACCGGCACACTGAATGATTACCTGAAATTGGATTTCGTAAAAGCCAAATTCCCGTCTAACCTCGTTTTCATGTATGGTAAAACAGAATCTTCTGATGCCAATATGAAAGATATCCTGGCTTTCTATGCTATCAAAACATTGGATAATGGTCAGGCAGAACTGGAAGGTGATCATATCTCCAGTGCTTCACAGGATTTTGATGAGCGTGGACGTATTGCCATCAAAATGAACATGGATAAAGTAGGTAGCAATATCTGGGCGAAAATGACGACACGCAATGTAGGCAAGCCGATCGCTATCGTACTCGATAATTTTGTATATTCAGCACCGAATGTAGATGATCCAATTACCACCGGTAATTCTCAGATCAGTGGTAACTATACTTTGAAAGAAGCACAAGATCTTTCTGAAATCTTGGAAAGTGGTAAACTTCCTGCTCCCGCTAAAATTGTACAAGAACAACAAGTGGGTCCTACCTTGGGTAGTGAATCTGTAAAAGGTGGTGCCCTTTCTTTTGGCATCTCTTTCTTGGTGATCTTCGTATTGATGCTGGTATACTTCAATACCGGTGGATGGGTAGCCAATATTGCCTTGATCCTGAACTTACTGTTTACGGTAGGTATTCTGAGTGCCTTAGGCTTTACATTAACGGCTCCGGGTATTGCGGGTCTGGTACTGACTATCGGTATGGCAGTAGATACCAACGTAATCATCTTTGAGCGTATCAAAGAAGAATTGACAAAAGGTAAAGGATACCAAGCGGCTGTGAACGATGGTTATAAGCGTTCATTGGCTCCGGTTCTGGATGGACATATCACTACCCTATTAACCGCCATTATCCTTGCTTACTTTGGATTAGGTCCGGTATTAGGTTTTGCTACCACTCAGATCATTGGTATTTTGTTGTCATTGTTCTGCGGTATCCTAGTATCCCGTTTAATCACTGACTGGTATACCAATAAGAATCGTCACTTTGAATACTTCACCGGATTATCCAGAAAGATTTTCCAGAAAGCCTCTTTCAAATTCATTGAATACAGAAAGTATGCTTATGGTGTATCTGTTAT
>JACVCQ010000320.1 GCA_016741945.1 Chitinophagaceae bacterium | reverse complement strand
AAGAGTTTATGATTCAGCTATTGAAAGGGTACTGGACTTCCTAAAGCTATCTGCAAGAAATAATAGCACTGTTAAAACCTTCCGTTTGTTTATGAATCTAAGTATGGTCATAGGTGCAGCTTTATTGGGTAATCCGGATGTATTGGTATTTGATGAACCTACCAATGGTTTAGATCCTGTGGGTATTGCAGAAATTCGCGAATTGATCAAACAACTGGCGCGTGATGGTAAAACCATTATCATGGCGAGTCATTTATTGGATGAAGTTGAAAAAGTATGTACGCATGTGGCCATCCTGAAAAAAGGAAACCTGTTGACAGCCGGACCCGTGGATGAAGTGTTAGCGAATGAAGACATCGTAGAAGTATCTGCTCAAGATACTACGAAGCTCAAGGAAGTACTGGCAAGCATTCCGGGACATACTCACTTAAAAGAAGAAGGAAAATCCATTCAGTTATTCTTCCCGATTGGCACTGCCAATATGGAAGATATCAATCGCTATTGTTTCAACCAGGGCATTACTTTGAATCAATTACTTCTGAAGAAGAAAAGCCTGGAAACAAAATTCTTCGAACTCACCAACGACTAATTCATCCTTAAAACAAAAAATCATGTTATCGCTTATAAAAATAGAATGGTTAAAAATCAAAAAGTATCCCGCCTTTTGGTGGATGCTAGCGATTGTAGCATTGACCTATCCCAGTATCAATTTAATGTTCCTGAATGTGTATGAAGAAATTTCTAAGGGTAAAGAAATGGGAGCCATTGCCAAAATGCTTTTGGGCAATCCCTATGCATTCCCTGAAACCTGGCATTCGGTGGCATTCTTTTCCTCATTTTTTATTGTATTGCCCGCCATATTAGTAATTATGCTCATCACAAATGAGTACAATTACAAAACACACAGACAAAATGTAATCGATGGCTGGAGTAGACAGGATTTCATCACCAGCAAATTATGTGATGTATTAATCATCAGCACCATCATCACCATTGTTTATGCTATTGTAGCAGCAGGTTATGGATTCTATACCGATAGTAAAACATTCTACAGATGGGCAGAACAATTGGAATACATTCCTTTATTCTATTTACAAACCTTTGCTCAATTGACCTTAGCCTTTTTATTGGGATACCTGATTAAAAAAGCCTTCATCGCATTGGGTATTTATTTCTTCCAATACCTGATCATTGAAAATATAGGTGTATCCTGGTTCAAGTATAAGGTAGGAAATGATTTGGGAAGATTTTTACCCTTTGAAATATCAGATCGTATCGTTCCACCACCTGCTTTTATTGGCAATTTCGGTAAAGATGCCAAGGCAGGTTATGAAAAAGCAGTTGCTGCTGTTCCTGAACACGTCATCATGACCATAATACTGACAGCCGCCATCTGGTTTATCTGTTATAGGGTTCATAAGAAAAGAGACCTTTAAAGTTTGATTTCTTGATCTGTGATTTCTTGATCTGTTTTTATTAAATCAAGAAATCACAGATCAAAAAATCAAAGATGCATCAACGCTTGTTGAACAGTCGGGTATTCAAACCTAAAGCCTTGTTCTTCTATTTTTCTACTGCTGACTGTTGCACTTTTCAATACTTCAATACTCATTTCACCGAGTACAATTTTGAGAAGAAACGCAGGCACATAAAAGGGAATATAGAATGATCCGTTTTTTTGTTTTGCCAATGTGATTGTCAATTCTTTATTGGAAACCGGATGCGGAGCTACTGCATTGAAAGTTCCCTGCATGGATTGATTTTCGATGGCATACAAGAACATGTTGCAAAGATCTTGTACATGGATCCAGCTGATGATTTGTTTTCCGCTACCTAATATTGCAGCCATACCGGCTTTCAGTGGTTTTTTAAATTCTGCAAGTGCGCCACCGGTTGTACTTAATACAATACCAATACGTAATTTCACCAATCTCTTACCTAGTTCAATAACCGGAGCAATACTTTCTTCCCAGGCTTTACAAGTATTTCCCAAATAATCAGGATACGGGGGCATCTCTTCAGTAAATGAAGCAGCTATGGTATTGTCTTCATCAGGTCCATACCAGCCAATGGCAGAAGCACTGATGACAGACTTTACTTGATTAGGAATCGTTTGTAATGCCTTTACCAATAAAGCGCTGCTTTGGGTTCTACTATCCAAAATTTCTTGTTTCCTTTTCGCAGTCCATCTTTTCTCCGCAACACCAGCCCCTGCCAAATGAATAATATGATCGGCTTGTTGAATCGCAGTTTCATCAATGGTTTGTTCCTTCAAATTCCATGAAGCGATTCGAATGGTTTTACCATTGATCTGCTTTTCTCCGGGCGTACGGCTCAACCAAATTACATCATACCCTTTTGACAAGAGTAAGCCTGTTAGCTGTTGTCCAACCATTCCTGTTCCACCTGTGATGAGTATTGTTGCCATAATATTTGAGTAAATAATGCTGTGGTCAATTTTTTTGGAGCTATTTAGCAACCCTAACCCTGGTAATTTATACAAATATCCATTGAATATTGTTGAAAAAAGAACCCCGACTGTAACGTCGGGGTCAACAACTAAAATCACCAGGCTAAAACATCTATGATAAGCAATCGATCTTAATCGGGTTTCTTTCCATCCAGGAAAGTGTTAATGGTAGAGATCTGTGCTTGATTGTTCTCATCTTTTCCTACCGTATACTTACTGTAGAAATCTTCCACAGAAGTAAGTGTATTTCCGAACAACTCCATATTTCTTCTCACATAAGCCGGAACATTATCAAACTCATTAGCATCTCCCCCGTTGGTATTAAAAGAAAGATTTCTTAAACGTTGGATTCGTTCTGCCGCTCTTCTTTTTTGTTCTTCTGCATCATCCAATACTGAATCATCAATAAAAGAAGAAGGAGAAACTACTGCTTTAGGTGCAGGTGTTTCTTCTTTCTCAATCAATTGCATCGAAGGCTCTTCTTCTTGTACAGGCGTTTCCTTGATCTCAGCAATTACAGGTTTTACTTCCTGAACAGGTTGTGGTGCGGGTTGAGCAGACATTTCAGGTTCAGCATAAATATTCATCGGCTTGCTGAATAGGGTATTACCCATTGGTTGCTGAGCTTGTTCATTTACTTTGAATTGTAATAACTCATCCTGTACAATGGTCTTATTAATATGCACTTCTTCAGCAGGAGGCTCCGGAATTACTACTTCTGCAGTGATTTCAGGACTCAACTCAAACTGTAAAGTAAAATTTTCTACCGGCTCTTCTATGGCAGGCTGCTCTTGTTCAACAATAGTTGGTGCTGAAAACAAATTCAACATCGGAGCTACTTCTTCTATTTCTTCCATTCTGGGAGCAAAAGGATCTTTATCTTCCAATGGAAGTGTTTGCTGAACAGGTTGTGGTACTTCTGTTTTCTCTTCTTGCTTAGGAGCTTCGAGATCCAGTGTCATCACAATTTTTTCTTGCTTGGGTTCTGCTTTTTTCGGCTCTACCGGTTTAGCAAAAGGATCTTTGTGCTCAAATCCGGTTGCAATCAATGTAATACCAATCTTTTTATCCAATGTATTATCATAACCCATACCCACAATCACATCGGTATCTTCACCGGCTTGCATACGCAGATAGTTATTGATGGTCTCTAGTTC
>JACVCQ010000319.1 GCA_016741945.1 Chitinophagaceae bacterium | reverse complement strand
CAATGGCAGAAGAGATCGTTGAATTCACCGTTCCGCATTTAATGAATGCCCCATTCCCTATTGTTAGTTTTGGACAAGGTTGTGAAGGTGAACCCTTATTGATGTGGGAAACCATTCGCGAATCTATTTTACAGATAAGAAAACATACAGACAGAGGAAGTATCAATATTAATACCAACGGTTCCAAGCCTGATGCGGTAAAAGCATTGTGTGAAGCAGGTCTAAACAGTATACGTGTAAGTACCAACTCAGCCCGTAAGCATATCTATGAACCTTATTATCGTCCGAATAATTATCGTTTTGAAGATATTATAGAAAGCTTGAGAGTAGTACGTGGTTATGGAGGATGGGCTAGTATCAATTATTTTGTTTTTCCGGGAATGACCGATAGTGTAGAGGAATATGAAGCGCTGCGTCAATTGATCATTGATACTGATCTTTCGATGATACAATGGCGTAATTTCAATATTGATCCAGATTGGTACATGGGAAAAATTGGCGTACATGAAACCGGCGAAATGTTGGGGGTAAAACAACTCATGTCATTGATCGCTGAAGAGTTTCCCAAAGTGAGATTCGGATATTTCAATCCACCCATCGAAAGAATCAAAGGAAATTATGACCAGCATTTTGCAGGTGCTGAATTATACCAATAAGGCTTACTGACACTAGAGAATAATGATTGCAAAAAAAGACTACTACACCGGTATTGCACTTGCCGTACTGGCTACACTCATATGGTCTGGCAATTTTGTGATTGCCCGAGGTGTGAACCAACAAATTCCTCCCGTTAGTCTTGCTTTTTACAGATGGTCGCTTGCTACAATGCTCATTGCTCCACTCGCTATCCAAAAATTTAAAGAAGAGAAAGAGATTGTTCGTAAAAACTGGAAATATATTTTTTGGGTAGCACTTACCGGTATTACACTGTTTAATACGTTTGTGTATGTTGCCGGACATTATACTTCTGCCATTAACATGGCATTGATTGGCACCACTTCCTCTCCCATTTTTGCGACCATCATGGCAGTTGTTTTTTTGAAAGAACGGATGAATACATTCAGGATCATTGGGATTCTTTTATGTGTTGCAGGAATTGTTTTACTGTTATCAAAAGGCAGCTGGGAAAACCTTGCCTCTTTTCGCTTTTCAGTGGGCGATCTTTGGGTACTTGCGGGTGCATTAGCGTTTGCTGTTTATAATATTCTTGTCAGAAAAAAGCCCGGCGGCATTTCAGCTATCAATTTTTTATTCGTCATTTTTTTACTGGGAACCATTTTGTTATTTCCCGCTTACATAACAGAATTCAATATCACTGGTCCCGTTCAGTGGAATGGAAATTTATATGGATCCATCATTTATCTGGGATTAGGCACATCTGTAATTTCTTTTCTGTGTTGGAATGCAGCTTTACAAAAATTAGGCACAGGTACCACTGTTCTTTTTGGAAACCTCATCCCTATTTTCAGCACCCTCGAAGCTGTATGGTTATTGGGTGAGCAAATCAATTCCATTCATTTAATCAGTGGATTACTCGTCATTGGTGGATTAATCATTGCCAACACCATGCAAAACCGTAATCGTATAAAACAGTAATTTACGGTATGAAGCATACGATATCTTCCACTATTCCAAGTCATGTACTTCCTTTGATTGTTCTTTCTCAGTTTGCCGGAACCTCCGTATGGTTTGCGGGAAATGCTATTCTACCTGCACTACAAATACAATATCAATTACCGGATAGCATGTTGGGAAATATTACCACTGCCGTACAATCAGGTTTCATCATCGGCACCTTAGTATTCGCGTTGTTTAGCATTGCCGATCGATTCTCGCCCGTACAACTGTTTATGTGGTGTGCATTACTGGCAGCTACTTTTAATATCCTGATTATTTGGCTGAGCGATGATGTTGTTTTATTATTGACTTGTCGCTTACTCACCGGTTTTTTTCTAGCAGGTGTTTATCCAGTGGGAATGAAAATTGCGGCCGACTGGTATGCAAAAGGATTGGGAAAAGCAGTGGGATTTCACGAGGGTTCAATGGTAGCAGGCAAGGCATTCCCTCATCTGATTAAAAGTACCATACATGTAGACAATTGGCAACAAGTGATCATCTTCACTTCTATGATCGCAGCATCAGGTGGTTTACTCGTAGGATTTTTTTTGAGCAATGGTCCACATCGTGTTAAATCTGCCGGTTTACAAAAAGTCAATTTAGTGAGTCTGTTTAAAAACAACTCCTTTAAAGCTGCTTCCTTCGGTTATTTTGGACACATGTGGGAGCTCTATACATTCTGGGCTTTTATTCCGATGATGATTACCTGGTACAATCATTTTCATGAAAACTCCATCCCTGTTTCTTTTTGGTCTTTTGTGATCATTGGTATTGGATGCATCAGTTGTATCCTTGGCGGATCCATTTCTAATCGAATAGGAAGTGCCAAAGTAGCATGGATATCCTTGATCATATCGGGTATTTGTTGTTTGCTATCACCTCTTTTTTTCTTTGCATCTCCTTTTATATTTCTGATTGCTTTAATGATCTGGGGGTGTTTTGTCATTGCTGATTCGCCACAATTCTCGGCTTTAGTATCACAAACGGCTCCAACAGCAACAAAAGGTACAGCCCTGACACTTGTAACTTCTATTGGTTTTGCTATTACCATTGTGAGCATCGAAACTATGAATCTGATATGGAATCGATTGATGCCTGAGACTGTAGCTAAATATTGGCTTTTACCCATATTGGCCATCGGTCCCGTTTTCGGTTTATTTCATATGAAATCTTTAGTCCGGAAAAATTAATCCAACATCCTATCTTCATCCCTTCATGGATACCCTTACCTTGATTTTATTGTGTATTGCCGCTTTTTCTGCCGGATTTGTGGATGCCATTGTAGGTGGTGGCGGATTGATACAAACACCTGCAGCATTGGTATTATTACCCGACTTGCCGGTATCAACAGTGATCGGGTCATTGAAGATACCTTCATTCAGTGGTACTTTTTTTGCAGCCAGACAATACCTGAAAAGAACACAATTGAACTGGCGTATGACTGCATTGATGTGTATCACTGCTTTTATCGCAGCATTTGCCGGTTCTCAGTTGTTGACTGTTGTCAGCAATCGGTATATGAAACCGGTGATCTTTATTGTGCTGGTGCTCGTAGCGATTTATACATACACTAAAAAAGATTTCGGACAGCAAGTACAAAAAAAACATAGCGCTACATCTATTCTCGGGTGGAGCTTATTGATCAGCTTCGTGATCGGATTTTATGATGGGTTTATCGGTCCGGGTGCAGGTAGTTTTTTAGTCCTGGCTTTTATTGCGATCCTTGGTTTTGATTTTTTACAAGCCAGTGCCAATGCTAAAATGGTCAACCTCTCCACCAATTTGGGATCCATCGTTTTATTTTTATTAAAAGGCAGTATCCTCTGGACAGTTGCCATTCCCATGGCCATCAGTAATGCCGTGGGTGGTATCATGGGTGCATCTTTAGCCATCAAAAAGGGCAATCAGTTCATCCGCATCTTCTTTCTCATTATTGTGATAGCAACCTTGCTCAGGTTTGGTTATGATGTGTTTTGGGGCTGATAGTTGATAGCTTATAGCTAATGGTTCATAGCTTATTGGAGAGGTTAATGGC
>JACVCQ010000318.1 GCA_016741945.1 Chitinophagaceae bacterium | reverse complement strand
GTTCAAGGTACTAGGTACTGGGTGCAAGGACATTACTTACAGACAAACATTAGTAAATAATAATGTATCCATTCCAAAACCCATCTCGCCTCACGCGAGACAAAACCTAGCACCTAGTACCTAGTACCCACACACACCCTCCCAAAATCAAACACATGAAAAAACTCATCCGACGCGCGCGGTCTCAGACGCCGCCATTTTTTAGGAAGATCAGGAATGTGGGATTGGTGCTCACGGCCATTGCAACGGCGATAGCCACGCTACCGGTTGCATTACCGGCCATGGTGGTAACCATCTCCGGCTACGCCGCCGCAGCCGGCGCCACCGCCACTGCCCTCAGCCAACTCACCCTCTACGAAGAGCCCCTGGATTGGCAACATGAAGAATGATCACTCCCCCGTCTCTTTTGAGACGGGGTTGTTTTTGTGAAGGGTGAATGGTGAATTGTCAATTGTGAATAGTGAATAGTGAGTAGTGAATAAAGGCCGTCATGTCAAGTCCGCCTTGGCGGATCGAAACATCCCCTCATAAAAGCTGTCGTCATGTCGAGCTTGCCGAGATATCTCCCCATTGTTAGCAATATCCTGATTCTCCACTATATGAGAATTTTCCTAAAGTCAGGAGATATCTCCATTTCTCCGCCGCGGCGGATTCAGTCGATATGACGGTACTAATTATAAATCCCCACCCAATCCCCCAATCACCTCCCTACTTCAACGAATTAATCAACGCAATCGCCATACCCGATAAGGAAACTAAAATACCCGATAAACTAATGATCTCAACAGTAGAAGGTTTTTTCTTCACGGTTTTTGGTGGAATTACAATATCTGCACCTGTGGTAATATTTGGATATGTTCTAATCAGACCAAAAAAATAGGAATGAGATTTTGCCACACTTCCATTCGGATACACTACGTACAAATGTTTACGATGAGCTTGTTCTGTAAGCCCACCAGCACGTGAAAGATAATAACGAATATTAGCACCCGAAACATGTGTAACTTTAGTGGGAAAATACACTTCACCACTGATTTTAACCAAGGTTTCTTTCGCCCCAACTTCTATTATATCACCTGGCCTCAAAATCATGTTATTCGCTGAGTTTGGATTTTTAGTAATCTCTTCCAAATCAATAGCAATTCTTACCGTAGAATCCATCACATCCATCATATTCATCTCTACTAGTGAAGAGTCAATATTTTCATTTATTAATACCTTTTCTTTATTACGTCTTTGTGTTTTCGGTCCGGGTTCTTTACGAATCAATGTAACAGCATTGGGGTCACCTTTAGGTGTGAGTCCACCTACGCGTTTAAAAATATCATAAATATTTTCTTGTTTGTTTTCCAATGTGTACATGCCAGGGAAAACTACTTCACCGGTAATTTGTACTTCCTGTTGTTCCACATAGCCAGGGTTCCGTCTTACGGTAACCACATCATAGGGTTGTAACAAAAAGTTTTTACTGGTTGATGCAAGATCCAGCTCAGACTGAAGTGTAATGATCTCAGCAGTTTTATCGGTCAGGCTAGGTTCAGTAGTAGCCGAGACAGTAACCCTTCTTGATATCTCAATTCGATAAGGCATAGCTGCACTCGTAAAACCACCCGCTTCAAAAATCAAATCCTTTAAACTATAATTGGCTTTATAGGCTACTGACAAAGGTTTTCGAACTTCTCCCTGAACTGTTATTGTAGCCTGATCTTTCAGATCGTAAATAGACGCAATACGGATGGAATCATTTTTTTGTAAAATAACATCCGCAACTTCCCCTTTTAATATTTGTGCCAAGGGAATAGATACCATTTCCTTACTAAGATCGTTTCGCTCACGCGATAGTAAAACCCTTCCTGTATATACATCTTCTTTTAATCCATCTGCTTTCTGTATAAGTTGCGTAATCGTCATATTGGACTGAAACTCATAGGTACCCGGACGAAACACAGCTCCAGTTATAAAAACACTATTCGCATATCGATTGAGTATCGGTTCAACATGAATACTATCCCCAGGCAATAATGCATGGGCTTTGAAAGCATCTTTAGACAGATCAATAATGACTCTTTCTTTATCTGTGAGTCTACTGATTTTAACAGATGCACGATATGCTTTTTCACTAAAACCTCCTGCATACTTAATCAAATCATCCATCACTTCTCCTTCACGCATTTCATAGATACCTGGTCTTTTGATCTCACCCTGCGCCAGTACCCGTGTTTTGTATACTGGAATATTGATAACATCACCTTCTTTCAATAAAACATTTTTTTGTGCATCTCCTTTCACGAGAAAATCATAGAGATCTACTTTTAAAAAAGTTTTATTATTTCTAACCAATTCAATTTCACGATAAGAACCGATATCACCCGGGCCACCGCAGATATACAAGGCATTGAATAAAGTAGTTAAAGAAGAAACCGTATAATTTCCGGGCTTGGTAGCACCTAAAATAGTGATACGAATACTCCTGATTTTACCTAAGGTTAGTGTCATCGCGGTAGCACCATTGGCAAGGGAACGATACACGGTTTGAATGAGTTTTTGTCGGATCACACGTTGAGCTTCATCAATGGTGAGTCCGGCTACCAATACCATTCCTACATTCGGAATAGAGATCATTCCTTCAGCGGCAACAGGCAATCGGAAATTGGCTTCCTGTACACCAAACAAATTCAATTGAAGTTCATCATCAGGACCAATCTGATAATCACCCGGTGTGGCGATACGAAGATTGGGTTCAAAAGAAAGCGAAGTAGAATTAAACAATTGAGCACCAAATACCAGATTTTGACTAGCAGCCTTAGGCGCTGATGTATATTGACTAGCCGCCACTTCTTTGCCGGCAGAAACAGTAGTAGAAGTAGCTCCTTTTTTTTGTAGCGCTTGAATACGTACACGGAGTTTTTCAATTTCATCAGGACTCATGCCCTTGGCAGCAGCCATTTGTTCTGCCTGAGCCACCGACATGGAAGCGGCTTCCAGTTGTTGAATCAATCGAAGAATATCTGCATCTCCCAATTGCTCTACTTTGACATTTTTAAGATTTTCCATTTTCAATAGATCCTGCGCCAATACAGGAGAGATCATGGTGACCCAAAAAAGCACAACCACCCACACAGGTAAAAAAGACTTTACGCTCATATACAGTTTAGTTCGAAATAATAGTATGATTAGCGCGTTATACGCTAATCAATTTAAAAGGATAAAGGATTTTCGGAGGATAGCAATAACCGACTATGAATTGGGGTACATATCGGTTAGATATACTTCTATAAAAGTATACAAAATTCGCCAGACCACACTATTCATCAGAATAACAGCGAAAACTTAATAGATGAAAGCTATTGATAAGTAAATGAATGAAAGATTGGCATGTCAACCACCATTATAAGAACCGTCATGTTGAGTCCGCCTCGGCGGATCAAACCCCAAAATACCCCGGAGGGGTAAAAGATTGTAGCCACAAAACATAGATGAATTCCCCAACCCCTCCGGGGTTGAACAAAGAATATTTGGGTGTAATATTCAATAGACAAATGAAAAAAATAACATCATTCCCATCACACCAAAACGCGTTTCAAAAATCCATCCCGCCGTTCCGTGTTACCCCTCCGGGGTAAATAAACCACACGCACAAACATGTGCTACATTCTTTTACCC
>JACVCQ010000317.1 GCA_016741945.1 Chitinophagaceae bacterium | reverse complement strand
ACGCATATCCACAGGCTGTAGTATTAGCATTCTTGGTTGGATATCTGCAGGTGTATATCCCAGCACTAACATTGTTGCCCAGCATGTAATGGCATTATCAATGGAAATCCGGTCTGAGAATGGTATTGTAATGCTGATGGTGTCCTGTTGATACAAAGCCACGATCACTGTTGTATGATCTGTACGTTCTTCACTAATAATTTTTAAATCGGCTGATTCATTTCTACTCCACGAAAAAAAGCGGATACCCTCTTTAAAAAGTACTTTATCATGTGTATCTGGATAACAATAAGGAGCTATCCCATCCCGATAAAAAACCAATATATCTGATTCGCTGAAGAGTCTCGCTTTTTCCAATGCTTTTGCTCTCTGATTCGGGAATCCCTCATTATGCGCAGTGCCTAAATTGGTCCAGATACCAATTCGGGGTTGAATGATTTGCTGAAGTGCATCCATTTCACCGGGTTCTGAAATGCCTGCCTCAAAAATAGCAAGGGTATGCATAGATTGAAGCTGCCACACACTCAACGGCACCCCGATTTGTGAGTTGTAACTGCGCGGACTTCTTACAATCTGCTGATCGGCTTGTAACAATTGGTATAGCCACTCTTTTACAATTGTCTTACCATTGCTTCCAGTAATACCTATAACAGGTATATGAAACTGACTACGATGAAAAGCTGCTAATTTTTGTAATGATTTGAGCACATCTGCTACTAATAGAAATATGGCATCCGGATAGGTAGCAGCTTCATGAAAAGAGGTATGCACAACAAAAGACCTTAACCCACGATCATACAATTCCGGAATAAATGCATGCCCATCTCTTCTCGGTCCACTGATTGCAAAGAATAGCGTAGTATCAGGAAATAAAAGTTTGCGACTATCGGTCAATAAATATTGCACCATTCTATCATGAGTAGGCTTTGTTTCAGCCTGAATAATGGTGGCGATATGTTGCAAAGAATAAGTCAAGCGGAATGATTAATGATCATATAGAACCATCCTGTACATCTCGGGGTGTTCCTTTTTTACTGGCAAACATGGAATAAAAAATAGAGCCTGAAATACAAAGTACAATTAGGCCAAGTGAAATAAATACCTGTGTAGATTTATCTATCCACATATTGATATAATGTTCTCCCAGCATTTTAATCCCGATGATCACAAGTACAATTGCAATTCCCTGTTGCAGGAAATCAAATTTAGATACTGCCCCTCTTAATAAAAAGAATAAGGAACGAAGTCCGAGTACTGCGAAAATATTGGAAGTATAGATTACCAGTTTATCCCTTGAAATACCCATCACAGCCGGAATAGAATCCAATGCAAAAACAAGATCAATAGAAGCCAGTAATACAACTACTACAAAGAGTGTGGTATATAAAGGTTTACCGTTTTCTCTTACTATATATTTTCCTTCGCCATCATGAGGTGCCAGCGGCAAATAGGTTTTCAAGAAACGATAGATCTTGGTATCATGTGGCTCAAATTCTTTTTCTTCATTCGCCGTAAACATTTTATACCCTGTATACACCAAAAAGACACCAAATATGTAAAGCACCCAATGAAACTGTTCTACCAATGCAACACCAATAGTGATAAATAATACGCGAAAAACGATGGCCATCAAAATACCGATCAATAATACACGGGAATAATATTTCTCTTTTACCTTGAATGAGTTGAAAATAAGGATGAACACAAAAATATTATCAATACTTAAACTCCATTCCATGAGATAAGCACTCAAGTATTCTAAAGCAAGTTTCTGCCCTTCCTCTACCCACATAAACACAAAAAATCCAAGTGCCAATGATACCCAGAAGAATGTTTGCTTCAAAGCTTGTTTAATAGAAATCTGTGCATTTTTTTTACTGAGTAATCCTAAGTCAAATACTAAGGCGAGTACTAATACGATTCCGAAAACAAGATAAACGATCTGGTGCGTGGTCATGCGGGTAAATTATAGCGTAAAGATAGCGCCCAACATCTTCAGAGCCTTTTTAAAGACCGTATTTCTTTTTTCTTCGCCATTGAATCATTCCTCCGGCAATCGCTAATACGAGTAAAGGGGTAACGATATTGATAAATTGCCAAGTATTTTTTTGGGATGCAATCTTTTCTTTGTCCAACAGCCTTAAAACAATGGTTTTGTTCCTACTCTCAAACAAGCCATTATTGCTGACGAGATAATCGATACAATTCAAAAAGAATTCGCGATTGGCAAAACGGTAGCCTTCAAATGGAAGTTCTCCCATGGGCAATGGACCGGTGGTATTACTGAGCGCATTGGTTACAATATCAGCATCCGAAACCACGATTTGTTTCCCTTCGTTTAGCGCCACTCGCTGAAAGGGCTTTCCGGTTGTTCGTTGTACTGAATCCATCAAATCAGCCCCTGCTCTGTTGGCAAAAAGCGATTGAAATTTGCCTTCCAACAATACGGCTACAGGAACATAGCTTCTGTTGAATGTAAAAAGATCTTCTTCACTTTTAACGCTATTGAGAGTTACCAATGCGGGTGAAGAAATACTCCGACTATTCGTATCTGAAGCCAATAAAATGGTCTTTTGTATACCCGATGCTTTCACCGTATCGATACTGGATGGAAAAATAGGCAGAACCCGATCCAGATTTTTGGAAATAGGATTGTCTGTTTTCGAAGAAAGAAAAGGATAATAAGGCCACGGTACTCTTTGCATATTGGGAGAACCATCCGGATTTCTGCCTACTACGATTGGAATTTTAGAACAGTTCAAATCTTGCAGTAGATCACCATTGATGCGCACTCCATATTTGAATAATAGATCATCAATATCCAATCCACGATCATAAGCTGTATATTCTGCCTGACTTCTCATCAGACTATCTAATTCAGCATGAAGTTTATCGATGAACCAAATGATTTTACCACCGTTCATGACATATTGATCCAGCTTCAGTTTATCTTCTTCTGCAAAAACACTGGTGGGTTTTACAATCACCAATACATCTATAATATTGGGATCAGGGTATCCTTGTTTTAGATCAAAAACAGCCAAGCGGTAATCGTTTCTCAAACTCTCTCCGAGGTCGTTAATCTTCATGTCAATGGGCTCACCATTACCCACGAGATAAGCAATAGTCGGGATATATTCACGCGTCAGCTTATCAATGGCATTGGCAAATTTATACTCCAGCAAAGCCTCTGCCGCATTACGTGTGGCTTCTTTATCTTCAAGTGGCTCTACATCATTCACTACATTGTATTGTTTGAATACCCTTCTGCTACTTCTCAGATCAATGGCTATGGGTTTTCGATTACCATACTTGACCAATGCTGATGGAATGATGAGTTGAGAAGTAGATTCATCGGTATTAGTAATTTCAGCTCTTTCAAACACAACACCTAAGCGGGCTAAACTATCATACAACATAGCTTTGGCAGTGTCATTACTGAGTTCTTCACCGGGCTTTTCAAATTTTACCCGAATAAGATTTCCTGAAAGCGAGGCAAAGTCTTCTAATAATTCTTTTGTAGCAACAGATAACTTTTTATAATCAGCAGGAAGATTCCCTGTTAAGAATACATCGATTTCAATGACTGAGTCTACGTTGTTTAGTAATTGTTTGGTTGCATTTGTAAGGCTGTATCTTTTATCAGCAGTAAGGTCCGCACGCACTCCAATATTAGCAGTAAGGTAAATGATTGCTACCTGTAAGAT
>JACVCQ010000316.1 GCA_016741945.1 Chitinophagaceae bacterium | reverse complement strand
TTTTGACAAGGATATTCTTGCGCATATCAACGCAGAACCACAAAAGCTAAGTAAGATATTGACAAATACTTTAAGTAAGATGAAAGTGAAGACAGGCGATGTTTTCCTAGTATGGCGAATAAGAGAAATGATTCAGGAAGGTAAACTGGAAGCACTTGGAGACTGGAATAAATCTTGGAAAGACATCAATGTGAAGATGTATGGGGGTAAGAGTCAGGATACAAGTATTGAAATAGCAGAATAATGCTGATAGAAAATATCAGATTCAAAATTAAAAGGTACATATGGTAGAGATCATTAGCGTAGATAAAATTGGAGAAGATGAAAGAGGGGCTACGCACTATTTTGATACAGACAGAACGGGTCAATTCATCATTGCCTATCGAAAGCGTGGGAGTATCAGTGGTAGACATTATCACAAAGGCACAGCACCCACTAAAAATCCTGAGCAGTTAATATTGATGCAAGGAGAAGCAACCGTAAACTGGTTTGATGTACAAGGAGATGCGAAAGGATCGATGCAAGTAAAAGCACCGGCTAAAATATTCATTCAACCCTGGGCATGGCATGAAGTGATTGCAGATACTGATATTGTTATGTTCGAATTGAATGGATTGGAAGATGCAAAAGACGATACATTCAGAATTGAGAAATAAGGTGTAATAATACACCATTAACAAATGACGAGAAGATGGCAAGGGAAAAACAACCCAATCGGGTTTTTGAAAATCAATCAGGCGTACAGGGGCAATACCGGAACTGGTTTCTGGATTATGCTTCTTATGTAATATTAGAAAGAGCGATTCCTGCGATTGAAGATGGTTTAAAACCTGTTCAACGCAGGATATTACATGCGATGAAAGAAATGGATGATGGACGCTTTAATAAAGTGGCCAATATCATCGGACAAAGTATGCAGTATCATCCACATGGAGATGCCAGTATTGGGGATGCATTGGTGAATCTTGGACAAAAAGATTTGTTGATAGAAACGCAAGGTAACTGGGGAGATGTAAGAACCGGCGATGAAGC
The DNA here is from genome assembly GCA_016741945.1 of Chitinophagaceae bacterium. Taxonomy (GTDB): domain Bacteria; phylum Bacteroidota; class Bacteroidia; order Chitinophagales; family Chitinophagaceae; genus Sediminibacterium. Next base: position 2,675 of record JACVCQ010000316.1, on the reverse strand, counting down.
AGCTGCTTCAAGATATATTGAAGCGCGCTTGTCTAAATTTGCACTAGAAGTAGCATTCAATCATAAGACTACACATTGGCAATTAAGTTATGATGGTAGGAAAAATGAACCTATCACTTTGCCAATGAAATTTCCGTTGTTATTGGCACAAGGTGCAGATGGTATTGCAGTTGGGTTATCGACCAAAATTCTTCCGCACAATTTCTGTGAGTTAATTGACGCTTCCATTAAATACCTGAAAGGTAAAAAGTTCGAGATCTATCCTGATTTTCAAACAGGAGGCATGATTGATGTGGCTAATTATAATGAAGGGAAAAGAGGCGGTAAAATTCGTGTACGAGCACATATTGAGGAGCTTGACAAAAAAACATTGGTTATACGCGATGTACCTTTCGGGGTTACAACTACTCAATTGATGGAGAGTATTACCAAAGCGAATGATCAGGGTAAGATCAAAATCAAGAAAGTAACAGATGTTACTGCGCAGGAAGTAGAAATTCATATTGACCTTGCAGCAGGAATTTCTACGGATATCACGATTGATGCTTTGTATGCGTTTACTGATTGTGAAGTGAGTATTTCTCCCAATGCATGTGTGGTAGTGGAGCAAAAGCCACAATTCCTGGGTGTTCATGAATTATTAAAAGTATCTGCTGATAATACCAAGACATTACTTGGAAGAGAATTGGAGATCAGATTGGCAGAGTTAGAAGATAAATGGCATTATACATCATTGGAAAAAATCTTCTTTGAAGAAAAGATTTACAAAGAGTTGGAGCAGAAACATGCCACATGGGATCTTGTGATTGAAGCCATCAGTAAAGCTTTTGAACCTTTTAGGAAAAAACTTAAGCGTTCGATAGAAAGAGAAGATATCTTAAAGTTAACAGAGAAACCTGTTCGTAGAATTTATCGTTTGGATATCAATGAACTCAATGAGCAAATCAAAGGCATAGAAGCAGAGATCAAGCAAGTGAAATTTGATCTGGAGCATTTGACAGAATTTGCTGTGGCATATTTTGAGAATTTGCTCAAGAAATTTGGTAAAGGCAGAGAAAGAAAAACCGAGATCAAAGAATTTGATACCATTCAGGTGAAGCAGGTGGCAATTGCTAATACTAAATTATACCTGAATCGGGCAGAAGGATTTATCGGAACATCTTTGAAAAAAGATGAGTTCCTATGTGATTGTTCTGATTATGATGATATCATCGCATTCACCAAATCCGGCACTATGAAAGTGGTGAAAGTGTCTGATAAGATCTTTGTAGGAAAAGATATCATTCATGCTGCCGTTTTCAGAAAGAACGATGAACGTACTACTTACAACATGATCTATTTAGATGGAGCCAGCGGAACCAGTTATGCGAAACGTTTCAATGTAACAGGTGTTACAAGAGATAAAGAGTATGATTTAACTAAGGGTTCTGATAAGAGTAAAGTGCATTATTTCACAGCCAATCCGAATGGAGAAGCAGAAGTAGTAAAAGTGGCATTGAGTCCGAACTGTACTGCCCGAAATAAAGAGTTTGATTTTTACTTTGAGGAATTAGAAATCAAGGGAAGGAGTAGTATGGGGAATCAGGTAACGAAGTATCCCATCAAAGCGGTAAAACTGAAAGAGGCAGGGAAGAGTACACTTGCAGGCGTGAAATTATGGTTTGATGATAAGTTCGGTAGATTGAATACTGAAGAAAAGGGGCAATACCTTGGAAGCTTCGAAGATGAAAAACTATTGGTCATTTACAATGACGGTAGTTATGAATTGACAGATACAGAAATGACCCAGCGTTTCGATCCGGAAAAAGTAACCCTGATTGAAAAATTTGACCCCAATAAAATCATTACTGCTGTTTATCTGGATAATGATAAAGGACAATTCAATATCAAACGTTTCAAGATTGAAACCAGCACTTTGAAAACGCAGTTCTTATTCATTAAAGAAGGAGATGGCAACCGACTCGAAGCTGTTACCACAGATGATGAACCTATTCTTGTAGTTCAAACAGGTAGAGGTGCGCAAGTACGTAAGGCGAAATTCAAAGTGGCCAAAATGGTAGAAGTGATGGGCTGGAAAGCAGTAGGGGCAAAACTAACAGACTTCAACAAAAGCATTGAAATGGAATGGGAGCAAAGACCCAAAGATGATAATCCGATGCCGGAGCTGTTTTAGGCAAATGGCTGATGGCTTATAGTTCATAGCGAATGGCAGCATATAATTTTACCATTTGCTATGAACTATAAGTCATACACTAAAAAGCAGCTTACTTCCTTCTCAATCTTATCGTAGCCGTTCTATTAAGATCGCTGGTAAGAATAAGTTCATGTCTTTTCTTACCTTCATTAATGATCATAATGGCTGTATTGGGGGGAATGGTACCTAAATTTTCAGCATACATACTGATCTCATTTACTTCAATGGTTGAATCGAGTAAAATGGTTCTTCTAAATGCGCTTTGTGTCAACGGAATATCTTTAAACAATAATTGATCATTCAAGTAAATGGAAACAGTATCATGATCAATAGTGCCATTATCATACAATTCAATTTGGAGTGAGGTTTCATTAACGTCAATCACTTTGAGAACAGACTTTTCCCTTTTTAAAAATCTGGGTTCAATCATCGTTGGGGAGAGTTCCTTTCTCTCTATCATTTTTATTGAACTGATGGTATC
>JACVCQ010000315.1 GCA_016741945.1 Chitinophagaceae bacterium | reverse complement strand
ATGAAACACCCGAAATAAATGCTGGGTTGTGTTTTGCCAAGGGATGTGTTTGTGGAGAAGATAATATCGTAAAAGCAAGAACGAGAAATGTTAGCAACAAGAAGGGGATGGAGAAACATAAGGAACAACTGAAAATGTTGTTCTTTAATCCGGGTAAAAAAATACCGGGTATTCCTTTGATCGGTAATAAATTAGATCTTTATGATGATGATGCACATAAACTCTATGATTATCGCTTAGATCTGGAAGAGTATAAAGGACAATTGTGTTATGTATTTTCTATTACACCGAAGGAGAACTTGGGCTTTTTGAAAAATGATAGAGTAGTAGTTGATCAAATGACAACCTGGTTTGATCAAAAGACTTTGGAAGTGATGGGTAGGAATTATTCACTGAGCTATAAAGCTTTGGTGTATGATTTTGATGTTCAGATGGAAGTCGAAATGGGTAAGTTTGAAGGATTGACTGTTCCTAAAATACTGCGTTACAAAGGCAATTGGGATGTTGCTTTCAAGAAAAGAGAAAGAGCGGTATTCACGGCTACACTATTTGATTTTAAAAAATAAGGGCTGCTAAATGCAGCCCTTATTTTATTGCGATATATAAGCAGCTTACTATAAGCTATTGATCACATTCAAAATATCTGTCAAACTCTTCTTTTGCGGCTCAATTTTGTAGGTATTCATTGTTCCTACATCATTGATGTCTTTGATACCCATGTATAGGTCTGTGCCCAATCTGGAGAAGGAAAGAATTTTAATTTTAGCACCTCTTGGAATTTGCGGCGCTGTAAATGCCTTAGATCTTGCATCAGGAGATAAACTCACTACAATTTTTTGGTCAACAAATACAGCATAAAGAACAGTATTCTTATTCGTGAAATTTTGAGGCAAGTAGGCAAAGATGCTGGTGTGTAACAGGCTGCTGTCTATGTATCGATTAGCACCTATCCATCTTAATTGGTTTGTTGTTAGTTCATAACCTTTCAATAAAGCATTGCTACTAGGGTCCGTTTTTTGCCAGGTTCTAATCCAACTGGTATCTGTATGTCTTACCCAGGTATGAGCAGTATCAATACCATTGGAAATGAACGGAATGGTCTCTCTGGCATGAAATACCTGCATATTATTTTTTGGATCTTCTGAGTCGCGGAATCTTATGGTAATAGCAGTATTGGGTGCAAGCTTTAGTTCTTGTCCGTTTCTGGTGATTCTGATAAAAAAACCTCCTGCAGTTTCTAATAAATATTTGCCGGCTGTAGTAGGCTTAAAAAATTTAATGAAATCACCTTTTTTCTTCAATCGAAAAAATTCAATTTTTACTTTACCGGTTACGATTGTACCACTGTTATCAGTACAGGCAGCGGCCGGGATCAGCAGTTCTATTTCATCTTTAAATGTAAGTGTATCACCGGTACTACATTCAAATGAATCAACCAATAAATCAGGGAAAAATTGTTTAGCTAGTTGATGAATAGGCGCAGTGCTGGGAGTAGTGGCAGTCCATATAGTATCATTTCTGGGATCACCTGCATATACAGTGAAATTATCCGATAACTCTTTTTGGCAAGAAGTCAAAAAGAAGAGCAGGATGGTTCCAAGGATGATACTGTGTTTTTTCATACTACTAAATGTGATACAATGACTAGATACTATTTTATTTGTGTTTGTTGCCTGATTATTTTCTGTTTAAGTTATAACGCAACCCTATTGATAACCCACCCAAACTAAATCTTTGTTTGAAAGATGATTGTTCATTGGTAATGCCCGATAAGTTATACCTGAAATAAGGCTCAAAAAATATTGGTGTGTCTTCTCCCAATCTTTTCAAAACACTAAAGCCCCCATACAATCCGAGTCCGATATTATTTTATTAAATAAGGTTATTCCCTTTGCTGATAGGAACTGCAGACATACTGCTGTCTAGAATTACCCCTTGGTACCAAGAAGATATATTGAAAACAACACCTGCATTCACACCAAACTGTAAATCATCATTTCCAAACTGGTAACCCAATGTGACAGGGATATCAAAACTCCGGTAACGGTTTCGAATGGTATTATTTTTAAAACCAGTTTGCTGTACAGTACTGGTATCAGCTATTCTCAAAGTATCGCCCGGTCCGCGAATAATGGTCCTTACAGAAATAACAGTAGTGGTTCGCACTTCATTTTCTGTTCTGTAAGTAAATTTTTCATTGATTTGAGTATACTGTACACCCGCTTTCACCAGAAAGTTATCTGTAATGGGCTTAATAAGCCTTATTCCGGCTGAATATCCCAATCGCATAGACTCACTACTATCTTTTCTTTGTAAATACTGTGAGGTGGCAGAAATATTTTCAATCGATTTGAAGGCTATTTCAGGTGCTGCATATAGCTCTACAAACCAATCGGTATTCCCATTTTTAGAAGGTGGACAAACAATTATATTCTTGAATTTTTTCGCATATGCACTATTAATCTGTTCTCTTTGTAGTCCACTTAAGCTATAATGTAATCTGCTTAATGATACGATATTACCTTCTTCCAGTTTACGGTTAAATGTTAATGGATAAGATAATGATAGTTGTTCAAGTGAAAGATCTTGATTATTTGAAATGGATGGTGCAATTGTGTTAGAAGAGGGTATCGATTGACGGATATTATTTTTTATAAAAGATGGAGAAGCCTCAATATAAGTTGGGTCTATTTTTCTGTTTGTATTTTTTACTGCAACTTCATTGGCAAGGAAACTTGCTTCCTCTTGTTTAGAGGAACCGTTTACAGAACTGCTGGTTGATCTTTTTTCAGTACTTGTTTTATTTGATGAACTAAGTGTAAGCGTTTGAATGACTTCACCAGATTTACTTTCATCATTCTTGTTGTTATTGGTTAGACTGTTTTTTTGTCCTTGCTGATTCTGAGTAAAGTTTTGTTGAGATGATTCAGAAGTTTTAAGTGATGGATGATTGGCTTCTGTTGCCGAAATAGCAGAACTAACCGTCTGTGCCGAAGAAACGGTTGATTCCTGTGATGAAAACGTATTGCTGAAAATCAGGTATCCGATAGTGGAACCGATCAATAACAAAAGTGCCAATCCCCAACCGTATTTTTTGGGAAAAAGGAAACCTCCTTTATAGTCATCATCATCTTTAGCGGGGTTCACTTTATCCCATAATCCGGCCGGCACAGGGGCACTGTGATCATGGAGTTTAGCCCTGATGAAATTATCAAATTGGTTATCTGTCATTTTATACAGCAATTTTTTGCAATTGTAAGATTTGTTGTTGCAGCATTTTCCTAGCTTTCACCAATTGGCTACGGCTAGTTCCTGCTTGTATATTTAGCATTTCTGCGATTTCTTCATGGCTATAACCTTCAATCACATTCAGGTTGAAAACGATTCGATATCCATCCGGTAACTGATTGATGAGCTTCATTAAATCTTCTTCCCCCAAATGCGCATAGGCACCCGGATCTACCTGTGGTGCATGCTGGCTATGATCATCAATATCCTTAAACTTCATTTTCTTTCTTTCCAAATGGCGGATAGCGGTATTAACAACAATCCGTCTGATCCAGCCCTCGAATGATCCTTCAAACTTAAATTGACCGATATATTGAAAAATTTTAATGAATGCATCCTGGATCATATCCTCAGCTTCCATGGCGTCATTAGCGTATCTGAGACATACGCCCATCATTTTACCTGCATACTTGTCAAAAAGCATGCGTTG
>JACVCQ010000314.1 GCA_016741945.1 Chitinophagaceae bacterium | reverse complement strand
TGCTTTTCTATTTGCTACTGTAGCAAATGGATTACTTTGTTGCGCCGTTGTATTGGTGTATAATGCGATACAAAGTATGGTACAGAAGAAAATACAAAAGCGCTTCATGATCTATGGATAAATAGGTTTGATAGATTCACGAATGGTTTCATAATAAAAAAACACTTCCCCCTGATAACCATATTTCCGATTTAACTGCAACATTTGCGTCAGCATTTGATCAGATACACGATAGCCATCACCCAGTGAAGTCAATATACCCGGAAAAATCCTGTTTTTCATTCCTGCAGGTACCTGCTCATCAATGGCTTTTAGTGTTTGTTCATAGTCTCTTATTTTATACCTGTATACCTGTGGTAAAATCCAATCAGCATACCCTTCTGTTAGCCATGTTGGCCAGTCTTGTAAGTATTGTTCTTTGCTCCAGGGATAAATACTCGGTGCCCATGTTACAAGGCAATCTTTTTTGACTTGCTTCACAGCATGATACAAGTTTTTACCAAATGCACTCAACTGATCGGCCTTCCACTGCAACCATTTCGGTTCGCGAGGATCCTGTGGAGGTGCGTGATGATATTGTTCAGCAAATCGTTTTTTTGTATAGTCATCATAACCACCTTCAGCAGGCATGGCAGGTAAACGATCATCGCCCTGTATACCATCAATTGCATAATTTTTAACCACTTCAACAACCATCGCTTGCATAAATGCCTGCACTTCCGGATGAATGGCATTCCACCAAAAAAAACCGTTCTTTTTCAACAACTGTCCTTTATTGTCGCGACCTACCCAATGAGGATAACGTTTCAGCCATTGTTGTTCACTGCTGTCTTTATACGCATAAGAAAAACCAAACTCAAACCATGCATGTACCCGAAGTCCGGCTTTATGTCCTTCCTCCACAAAAATTTGTAAAGGATCAAATCCTTTATAAAGCGGATCTTGTTCAATTCCGATGTATTGTTTCACCACTTTACTAGGATACATAGTTACTCCTCTGTTCCACACCACTACAAACAAGTCGGTCAATCCATTTCTTTTACAATGTGCCACTGTTTGTCTGATATTTTCCGGCGATTGCATCGCAGTGCTCGCAACATTGGTTATCCAAGTTCCTCGTACTACAGGAACTTTCTGCGCAGTCGCTGAAACTACAATAACCGTTAGCAATAAGGAGTATAGATATTTTATTGTTGAAGCCATAATTGTTTGTATTCATTGTAACGGTTATACAAATGCTGTGCCTGTACATAAGCCGATTGTGGGCTCATGAAATGAGAGAATTCAAACGTAATAGCTTTATCGTAGCCTGCACGTCCGGCTGCCTCCAGTTTGAGTTTTAGTTTTTCAAATTTGATGGGTAAAAACTTTATCGGCATATCACGATCGAAAGATTCTGCATTGGTCCAACATTGCAGATGATATTTATTTGCCAATTGTTTATTGACACGAAAAAAATCCTCCAGCTCATGAAAATCGATATGTCCATCCTGAAAAGCCACAGCATCAACAGATTGCTGAATACCGTCAAATATTTCATTCCATTCCTGTTCATGTTCCTGAAGCGATACAGCATCCGCTTTTGTTAATGTACCAGATGCAGCCATCACTGCTTTCTTGCCGTCTATCCAAGGAGAAATGAAAACAGGCAGTCCATCACTGATTTGTTTACACATAGTACCCATGCTACTAAAAGTTTCGATAGCACCTTTTGTTTTTCGACTGATCTCAGTACTTAGGTACCAGCCTTTAAAAGCTTTGCGATGACCATACCGCTGCCATACTTCTTCAATCACATATTTATTGATATCGGCTTCATGCTGCATATTGCCGGTATCCCAATAAACGCCACTGTCATACAATCCGAAATACAATGACATCCCATATTTTTCAGCGAGGGTGAGAAACAAATCAATGAGATCAATAGGTGGTGAATAACAACCTTGTTCACGAATGAGGTATGCTGAAGGATATGTGAGAAAGCGTCTGTAACCACAACGAATCACAATCACGGTATCAATACCCATCGCTCGCATGTAACGGAAATCATTTTCCCATTCAGCAGCACCCCAGTTTTGATGAGGGATATCGTGACTGATTTCATCGATGAATGTTCCTGTGATCAGCATTTTATAAAAGTTTCATTTTTTTTAATACAGAACGCCAAAGAAAATAGCCTGCACCATTGATATGAACACCATCATTGGTATAATTAGCACTAAGGTGTCCATTGGCATCCTTAAAGTGACTATAAAGATCCACAAAAATCAGTTTCTTTTTTGTGCAGTATTCTTGTAATGCCTGATTCACGAAACGGATATGTATATCTTTATGTTGGTATCTTGGAAATTCAGTAAATACCGGATTTGTGGGCAATATACTTTGAATGATCAGTTGTGTTGCAGGTGAACTTCTCCGAACCCTTTCTGCTATTTTGATAATATTGGCAATAATGATGCTATCAGGAACATTTTTAGCAATATCATTGATACCGATCATCAGGAATATTTTCGCAGGCTTAGATGCTAATACCTCATCCAATCTAGCCAATACACCGAAACTATTATCAGTACTAATTCCCCTGTTTTTTACTTTAGGATTTTGCCATATTTCGGTCCATTCTGCGATATCTGTGATACTGTTCCCTAAAAAAATAATCTCATCTTTCGTATCCGGCAAAAGCCTGAACATGGATACTTTCTGTTCATAATAGGAAGTACGATAATTACTATCAATTATTTGCGCGTTAGTTGTACCACTCAATAGTACTACTAAAAGAACTAGGACATTAACTCTTTTCATTGGTGGCTATATTATCAACGGGTTTCAATGGAACAAGCCAAGTAACCAAAAAAGCAGGGATAGTAGATATCATGACCCAGATAAAGAAATCTTTATATCCTAGGTAATCGCTTACTAGACCACTGACCATTGAGGGAATCATGAAACCAAGATTCATCAATCCGCTAGCAAAAGCATAATGTGCCATTTTATATTTACCTGGTGCAATTTGTTGCATGATGAAAAGTATGAGTCCAACGAAACCGAACCCATATCCAAAATATTCGATGGCAACAGCAGTGCCAATGATGCTGAGACTTTCAGGTAAAGCAATAGCGAGATAGGCATACACCACAAATGGAACATTGAAAAATGCACAGAGTAGCAGCAGTGTTTTTCTGCTAAGACCTTTATTCGATACAAAATAACCTGCTGCGATGGAACCCAATACAAATGCGATGGCACCAAAGACACCATACAATAATCCGATTTGTGAAGTGGTTAAGCCTAGTCCGCCCTCATCTCTCGCAGCTTTGAAAAAAAGAGGAGTGATTTTGATAGCTTGTCCTTCTGCAAAACGGTAAAAGACAATAAATAATAATCCAAACCAAATGTATTTTTTTTGAAAAAAAGTAATCAATACATCTTTAAGCGTCTGCAAACCATCTTTAAAAGAATGTATTTCCTGTTGTTGGGTAGACTGTGGCAACATGCGCATATTGTATATGCCAAGAACCAACATCGTACTACCATACAGCATAAGTACAACCATCCAGGCGCTGGCAATACCTAATTTTTTTTCGAGTTCCCCAGCAAAGTAAACGAGTACCCCACCGCTGATTACTTTAGCGATATTGTAAAACGCACCCTGCCATCCTACATATTGTGCTTGTTCTTTGGCACTGAGTTCATTCAGATACACACCGTCGGCAGCAGTAT
>JACVCQ010000313.1 GCA_016741945.1 Chitinophagaceae bacterium | reverse complement strand
ACACAAATGATTTAGCGCATGTAGAATCCAATATAGTTTTGATAGTTTGGACTGGTGTTGTCTCCACCACTTTCTTGAAATCACAGGCTAACATTATTTCTTCTATCTTAGTAAACACGGCTTTTGGGGGAACAATAATTACCGGAATGGTTCCATTTTCTGCTACACTTAAAGTATTACTTCCAATCAATTTTTCTTCTAATAAACTAGCACCGGTGATACCCATTACTATAAGTCCGGCACCGGTTTCACGACATACTGAATCTAAGCCATCACCCAGATGATCGTATTTTGTCAGTGTGTTGACCTTGATCTCGGGGGAACAAAAAGGACATACCACAGATTTGAAATGCGCCAAGGCTTGTTCACTACTCTCTTTCAACGTATCAATATCCGGCATTACTATAGTAGGTACCATAGGGTCAATATTCACAGGTGCCTGATAACCATGATACAAAATCACTTCTTCAGCCCTTAATTGATCTGCCAGCTTAAACGCATAAAATGCTGCGTTTTTAGCAGTAGTAGAGAAATCGGTAGGAACGAGGATCTTTTTCATATTGCTTGTTTATACCATAAAGCTACCCAGTTACTGATGCCTAAAAAATGACATTGGTCAGTAAATCATTTTTCTTTTTAATCATATAGAAATACCGTTTATCAGCTATAATCAACTGATTATGTAGCCTTAACAAATTCATTTTCATACCGGTAATACCTTCGCACACGAAATTCGAGTACATGAAAACTTTTGTTCGATCTATATTAATCATTATAATGGCTGTTGGGGTTTTCGCAAGTTGTAAAACCCCATCCTTCATGGAAAAGACCATTCTGGCAGAAATACCGATACAGTACTATTCAAAATCCATTGTTCTAGTTGATGCGGGTGAGGTATATACACCCGGACTCGCCATCACTAAAAAAAGAGAGGAAGTTGTAACACAAATCAAACGCACATATTTTTTGAATTTACCGGATGTATTGAGAAAAGATTTGCAAATGGTTGTGTTTACGGATACCAGTTTAAATGAAAGTGAAAAAGCTTTGTTGCTTCAAAACGATAATAATGTACGTACAAAAATCATGGACCAATACAAAGCAAATATTGTAATCATTTTACAGAATTATGAAGGCGGTTTTAGTCAAGATGAAATACAACGTTCCAGAAATAACGATGGGTCGGTTAATAAACAAGCTACCTATTCTGTTTTCTTCAATACCAACATGACAATTATACAAGGTGATCAATTGTATCGGAAAAGAATTACTGCCAGCAGGTATCATTCACAAAGACAAGTACTCAGCGGACTCTTAGCACGCGGTCCCGGCTACGAAGCCAACAAAAAAGATATCGCCGCCATGGCAGATAGAAATGCCTCTTATGTATCAGGATTGTTTAGAGATAGAAAGGGGTTAGTGAATGGTAGAGGGGAGTTTGTGGAGACGGGGAGATAAGAAAATAGTTGATAGTTGACAGTTGACAGGAAGAAACAATCACTGTCATCTGTCAACTATCAACTGTCAATTTTAAAGGTTCTCAATAATCCCCGCAATCCCTTGCCCACCACCCACACAGGCGGTTACCATGCCGTATTTTTTATTGAGACGTTTCATGTCATTCAATAATTGTACAGTGAGTTTACAACCGGTGCAGCCTAGTGGATGTCCGAGTGCAATGGCGCCGCCGTTGATGTTTACGATATCAGGATTTAAACCCAATTCCCTGATCACTGCTAACGATTGTGAAGCAAAAGCTTCATTGAGTTCAATCAAATCGATATCATTCTGACTCATGCCGGCTTGCTTCAACACTTTAGGTATGGCAGCTACGGGACCAATACCCATGATGCGCGGATGAACACCTGCAGAAGCACAGTTCACCAATCTACCGATCGGTTTCAATCCAAGCTCCACCACCATTCTTTCACTCATCACAATCACAAATGCAGCACCATCACTGGTTTGAGAAGAGTTACCGGCTGTAACACTTCCACCCATAGCAAAAGCGGGTTTCAGTTTTGCTAATGCTTCTACATTGGTATCAGCACGCACACCTTCATCTGTATCAACTACATAAGAGCGTACTGCTTTTTTCCCTTTTTCATTCAGATAGGTTTCTTCAACCGTAATAGGTAGAATACCGGATTTGAAATATCCATTTTCAATGGCCTGCATTGCTTTCTGATGCGACTGATAAGCGAAAGCATCTTGGTCTTCACGGCTCACTTTGAATTCTTTGGCCACTGCTTCTGCGGTTAAACCCATGCTTAAATAATAATCAGGTTCATCTTTCGCAATAGAATAAGCAGGCACCGTTTTCCAACCTGCTGTTGGAACCAAGCTCATACTCTCAGTACCACCGGCAATGATACAGTCGGCCATACCGGTTCTGATTTTTGCTGTAGCTAGCGCAATACTTTCCAATCCACTTGCACAATAACGATTGATGGTGAATCCGGCCACATCAATACCCAATGCACGTGCAGAAATAATTCTTCCGAACTGCAAACCTTGTTCTGCTTCCGGAACGGCATTGCCCACGATCACATCATCCACTCTTTTTGCCTCCAACTGTGGTATGGCAGCCATCAGTCCTTTGATGACTTCAACGGCCAGATCATCCGGACGAAAAAATCTGAATCCGCCACGTTTACTTTTGGTCACAGCCGTTCTGTATCCGGCAACGATATAAGCTTCCTGCATAAACTCGGTTTTACCTTTCAAATGTAGGAAATTTTTCAAAAAAAGTTGTTTATGCAACCAAATTTAACGGAGACATCTCCCTCTGTCATCAATTAATTGCCCCTTATCTTCGCATGACTATGATCTATCCGCTTATTAGACAGTTACTTTTCTGCTTTCCGCCTGAAGATGTGCACTATTTTTCGATGGATGTTTTGCGAAGTATCTGTTCCGTACAGCCATTGAGAAAACTGATTTCAGGGTCTTTTTCTCCTAAGCAAAGCGGATTGGGAAAAGACGTGTTTGGCTTACATTTTCCCAACCCGGTAGGTTTAGGTGCCGGCTTTGATAAAAATGCTTTGTACTTAAATGAGTTGGAAGCATTAGGTTTTGGGTTTGTAGAGATTGGCACTGTTACGCCACTACCCCAACCCGGTAATGACAAACCCCGACTTTTTCGTTTGCCGGCAGATCAAGCATTGATCAACCGCATGGGTTTTAATAATTATGGAGCCAAAGCCATTGCAGGCAGATTGGAAATGCACAAGAAAAAACAGTCATCACTTATCGTTGGAGGAAATATTGGAAAGAACAAAGTAACAGCCAATGAAGATGCCTGGAAAGACTACCTGACCTGTTTCGATACTTTACACAATGGGGTCGATTATTTTGTAGTGAATGTAAGTTCACCCAATACGCCAGGACTGAGAGAATTGCAAGAAAAAGATTCCTTAAAGAAAATATTTAGTGAACTACAAAACAGTAATCAAGGAAAAGCAAATCCAAAACCACTCTTATTGAAAATTGCACCGGATCTTACCAAAGAGCAATTGGATGATATTGTAGCGTTGGCATTTGAAGTAAAACTTGATGGACTCGTTGCTACCAACACCACCATTAGCAGAGAACATCTTCAAACGCCCGCATCAACCATTCAAAAAATAGGTGCAGGCGGATTGAGTGGTAAGCCTGTACAAAAAAGATCAACAGAAATAGTGCACTATTTATCTCAACAAACCAACAAACAAATACCAAG
>JACVCQ010000312.1 GCA_016741945.1 Chitinophagaceae bacterium | reverse complement strand
ACACTACACATTACCGTTTCATGATCAAAATTAGCACCTACAAATCCGTGCTCTCGCTGATGTAAATGACTCATGGCATTGAATAATTGCGTTGCTGCGCCAATCCCGTTTTTAAATGCCCGCATGCTTTCTTCATAAGTAGCGTTACTATGTCCGGCAGAAATCACTACCCCATAAGAACGAATCAGTGCAAGTACTTCCTGACTACAAAGTTCCGGCGCAAGTGTAATCATGGTGATGATACCTTTACCATATTCCAGCAATTCGCGTGTTTGTTCCAATGTTGGAGCGTGAATGTATTGCTCCTGATGTGCCCCTCTCTTTACGGGATTTATCCATGGGCCTTCGACATGTAAACCAATACAGCCTTTACCACCCATTTGTTTGTATGCACGAACTGCATCAATGCATTTTTTGAACACTTCATAACTATTGGTAGCAACCGTAGGTTGAAAATAAGCAGCACCTCCTTTTTTACAGTACTCATACAAACGTTCCAGTGATGTTACTTCCGGATAAACAGCGAACAAACGATCATACGCTCCATAAATCTGAATATCCATAAATGCGGGTGCCATTAATGAGAACTGTGCTGTATACGGCTCATGAATGGCTGTAGCAGGAAGGATATCGATAATGGCACCCCGTTCTGTAACAACTACATATTGATTCAGCCATTTACTCCCGGTAAACAATCTATTTGCATAATAAGTATTACGTTCTGCCATGGTTTAGTCTTGAGTGATGAGAAAATCATCCGCATCTTTCCAAAAAGGGAATTTGTTTCTTATTGCTGTCAAAGTATTTTTTTCAAGCATAATCGTAAAAATATCTTCATCATGTTCTTTATGGTACAATACCTCACCCAATGGATCAACTATCATACTATTACCACTGTGGTAAATGCCATTACCATCTTCACCCACCCTGTTCACCCCTACTACATACGCTTGGTTTTCGATGGCTCTTGCAGTGAGTAAGGTTTTCCAGGCATGATTTCTTCTTTCAGGCCAATTGGCTACATACAACAGTATATCATATTCGGGTTCATGATCAGATTGCTGTCTGGCCCAAACCGGGAAACGGAGGTCATAACAGATTTGTACATGAATTTTCCACCCTTTTACCTGTGCAATGAATCTTTTATGACCATTTGAATAATGTTGATCTTCTCCGGCAAAAGCAAATCGGTGTCGTTTATCATATTGCCCGATGGTTCCATTGGGCAACACCCATAACAATCGATTAAAAAAAACATCATTTTCTTGAATGATAACACTACCTGTCAGTACTATTTTTTTTTCAGTTGCTATTTTTTTCATCCATTGAACAGTAGGTCCATCCATGGTTTCTGCCAGTGCGGATGGATTCATACTAAATCCGGTACTGAACATTTCCGGTAATACAACAACTTCCATTTTTTGTGTGATGCCATTGATCTTTTCTTCCAGCATCTTTAGATTAGCTGTTTTATCTTCCCAAAAAAGCCGGGTTTGTATTAAAGTGATATAAAGTGACGACATACATGCAAGTTAATTAGAAATAATCGCTGTTTTAAAACATACGATAGCCAATTTGAATAGAGCCATATACCTGAGAGCGTTTTTGACTATCCGTTTCTTTTGATTGATAAATCAATTCAAGCTTGGTACTGATTCTTTCTTCGGCGTAAGCAATGCCATAACGTTGTTCTAATACGAAAGGTCTAGGCTCAGCTAATATTGCACCGGAACCTTTACTCAATAAGCCGCCTTGTAATGTGGCATTGTATGCCTGGTAGGCAATGGTTGGATAAGCATACAGAAAAAGTTCTGTTTTCTTTTGGGGCATTGAATGCCCATTATTGATTCTTGTGTTAAAAAGAATACTACTGTTATTTTTTTCAAAGCTGCCGGCGGCTAAAACCATCCCGATTTTTGCATTGGTAAAAGTAGTGCCGATATTCCCCTGTGTAACGGGAACTATCTTGAATACGTCATTAAATGAAAGGGCCGTAAAAGCATACGAAATACCCACATCTAAGCCAATTGCATTTCTTACCTGATATTCCCACCCTTTAAAGCGAAGAAACCCTAATAACTTATGATATTCATTCTGCAATTTTTCAGCCAATGAAGCACTACCAATTACACCCAAAGTACCATGCCACTGAAATACACCATCATGGGCATCTGTAATAGTTTGGCTGTACCTGGTAAATAAGTAACCACAATAAGGGCGATCTATCTCCGCAATGGTTTCTTTTTTAGATAATGGAGTGAAGATCATTTGTCCGATCTCGACTGCATGTAACCTTTTACGTTTAGTAGTGGTATCCGTAAAACGATATTGAACATAGAAACCATTGGTATAATAGGCATCTTTTTTTTTGAATAAAAATGCATCATTATCCGTTGTAAATGAAAGCTCCCTACGTAAGAGTTTTTTTTCCTGTGCATAAGAAAAACGGAATAAAGCAATCCATATAAGAAGAAACAAAAAACGCATAATTTATTTTCAAAAGAGGATACAACTAAGATAAAATTAATCTTTTGCAGCACTACGAATTTGTTGAATCGTTTCCTGTACCAAGGCGGGCTCATATCCCTTATGAATTAAGTACTGAGAGGTCTTAGCTTGCCTGCTTAGGTATTGTTCATGCTTCAATAATTTCCATTTTGCAGCAGCCAGTTTCATTAAAATTGCCTTATAATTTTCGTCATCAATCTGTTTTAAGGCATATTTAATATTAGCTAAACTCACTCTTTTTTGCTTCAAAACATAGCTGATTTTTACTCTACCCCATTTTTTCATTCGGAAATGTCCACCTGCAAATTGTATCGCAAAACGGGCTTCATTTAAGTAATCTTCCTCAATAAGTCTGCTAATAAGCGTGTCTACATCCATTTTGTTGAGTCCAAAACCAAATAGTTTTTCTTTGGTTTCAAAGTGACTTCTTTCCTGATACGCACAAAAATGTCGGATCTTTTGCCAAGCCTGTTCGGGAGTTAGTCTTTTCGATACCATTGGAACCGCTTAAATTAC
Organism: Chitinophagaceae bacterium; assembly: GCA_016741945.1. Taxonomy (GTDB): domain Bacteria; phylum Bacteroidota; class Bacteroidia; order Chitinophagales; family Chitinophagaceae; genus Sediminibacterium. The sequence goes on along the minus strand of JACVCQ010000312.1, from coordinate 704 downwards.
AGTTTAATTATTTATATTTGTTATAATCCGATCCTGTTTTCGGAAATAAATCCATAATGAGTCAGATACAACATACTGTTTGTTTAATAGATGATGATAAAATCTATCAGTTCACCGCCAAAAAAATGCTGGAAGCTACAGGTATGGCCAAAGATATCCGCTCTTTTTATGATGGCAGTGAAGCGATCGCTTTTTTCTCAGGCGAAAACAGTAAAGATCCCGAGAATTTACCGGATGTTATTTTTTTGGATATCAATATGCCCATCATGAATGGTTGGGAGTTTTTGGAAGAATATGAAAAGATTAAAAATTACTTCCCCAAATCCATGGCTTTATATGTTGTAAGTTCCTCGGTAGATGACGCTGATATCCGTCGTTCTCGTCAGTATGATTCAGTTACAGATTACATTGTAAAGCCAATTACACGCATGCGTTATCAGGAATTATTAGAGGGTATTGGCTCTATTTCCTAATCCAATCCACAACTCATTCACAATCTGTTTTTTTCTTCCAGATCACCCCAGAATTTTGGTTACGGAATGTTAACATTTTGCCTTAGGTTTGTTGCGTATCTAAATTCAGTAGAATGAAATTTATCGTTTCTTCCTCTTCTCTTTTGAAGCACCTGCAACAGATCAGCGGTGTTATTAATGCCAATACTGTATTACCAATTCTCAAAAATTTCCTTTTTGAAATTCCGGATA
>JACVCQ010000311.1 GCA_016741945.1 Chitinophagaceae bacterium | reverse complement strand
GGTTTTATTTTGGTAAAAATAGCTACGCCACTATAGCCCTTTTTTTGGGCAGAATACCAAAATGTTTGATAACCCATTTTCTCAATGGCACTTACATCCACATCTTCTTGATTGGCTTTTATTTCTTGCAAACAAATCACATCAGCCGGATTGGTTGCTAACCAATCTATAAAACCTTTTTTCATGGCGGCTCTGATGCCATTGACATTGTATGAAATGATACGCATAGCTATCTGATTTATCTTAAAAGACGGGAAAACCCAATCATCATTAACTGATTCAATATTTCTTTGTCTAAAGATGCATCAAAAACAGCAATTCTTTCCGGTAAAAATTTTCCCATAGCAACAGCAACATTATCTTGATTCAGATAAAATTCTTTTAAGGTATTCCTATTGCTACACATAATTGTAAAAGGTTGATTATGTATGAGCCCGGTAATGACATATTCTGAAAAAATTTTTCTTGAAACTTCATCAGGGGCCATTAAAAAAATACTGGTACTATCATAGCCATTGCTGAGTTTATTCAAATAGATTATTCTGTTTTCTGCTCCTAAACCGGTATTTTTTGTTTTTAAAACCAATTTATTCCCTATTACTAAACCGGTGTTTTTTATAATCTTAAATTTGGCAATCGTATCTTGGTCATTTAATAAAAAATGGAGAGAATCGGGCATAAAGCCGGTAAATACTTCGTCTTCATTTGTATAATTGAAAATCGGATTGATTTCAATCAGCATTTTTAAGGTATAATTTTTATCCCTCAATACATCTCTAGTTTCTTGTCTTGCTTGTACAAAATCAGAACTGTTTTGTCTACCTGTACTACTGATAGCGGCGCTAACGATAGATTTATCTGCAACGTTTTTATTTTTTCCCCTCGTAATGAGTTCTTCATAATAGGCTTCGCCGAGTCGAATAATCTCGTCAGTCTGATCCCTTTTGTAAGAGGCAATATTATTTTTGTTGCTCACTTGCATGACAGGATGATTACTGATGATAGGGAGTAAAAAGTTATCGGCATAAAATACTGGTGCTGCTTTTATCTCCATCAGTCCTATTTTATTTTCAGGATCCAAGACACGTTCAAGAGCGTAGTTCAGCATGTCTGTAAATCCTCTATTACTTAGTGAAGGGCTAGATGCTTGGATGCCAAAACCATTGCTACTGCCTCGGGTAATACAGATGGTGATGAACTCTTTTAGTATGATATCTTTTTCCGAATTAATCAATAAAACTGTTAAGTCAAATACAGACACTGTTCTTTTGAATAATGCAGAATCTTCCTTGTATTCTGGATGTACGTAATAAAAAGTGTTCGTTTCAAATTCATATAAATCAAGATACATGTGCCATGTACTACTATCTGATATGGTAAATGGTAAATCAGTAGGGTTGGTTGGCTTCAATTCGGTTAAGACTGTCATGCGAAAATCCTGATCAATCAGCTGTGCATTTTTATATTTCAGTAAGCTATTGTTCAATTGTTTGAGTAATACAGCTTTGGTTTCTTCTTGGTTTAAATACTGCATCACCGGACCTACCATTGAAAAGGTTCTGAATTGTTCCAGTAATACTTTTTTTTGTGCGGATACCGATAGTAAGCAAACCATGCATAAGATGACGCAGTAAGATTTTCTCATAAAACTGTTAAGATGTTTAACTCTTTATTATTACAGCAAATTTTGTGCTAATTTGAAATTTCATCAATATAAGGATAGATATGAATAAAACAGAAAGGATCATTCCCGCCAAAGAATCTGTGTATTTGGATGGACCGAAACCCAGGATCAATGAGTTGGCTTTTGCTTGGCAAATTTTTCGCCAGTTTATCAAAGGTTTTCGTACACTTCACTTTGTGGGTCCTTGTATTACGGTATTTGGATCTGCTCGCTTTAAAGAAGATCATCCTTATTATCAGCAAGCGGTTGAAGTCGGGAAAAAAATCGCAGAACTTGGATTTACCACCATGACAGGCGGTGGTCCGGGTATTATGGAAGCAGCCAATAAAGGGGCTTTTGAAAATGGGGGGCAATCAGTAGGCTGTAATATTAAATTGCCCTTTGAGCAGTACCCTAATCCATATATGCATCGATGGATCACTTTTGATTATTTTTTTATCAGAAAAGTGTTGCTGGTAAAATATTCTTATGCATTTGTCATTATGCCGGGCGGATTTGGTACGATGGATGAATTTTTTGAAACACTTACATTGGCACAAACCAAAGTCATCAATGATTTTCCGATTGTATTATTGGGTAAAGACTATTTCCAGCCATTACTAGACAGTATTGATGATATGGCGAAACATGGCACCATTTCACCAGAAGATAAAAAGTTGTTATTCCTCACGGATGATGTGAACGAAGCCATGGACTATATTAAAACCTATGTCCGTAAAAACTATACTGTGAAACCGAGGAGGAGATTGTGGTGGTTATTTGAGAAAAGATAATAAACAGAAGAATATTGAACGTAGAATGTCCAATTTCGAGATTGGATATTCTACGTTCAATATTCTTTAGCCTTCCAACACCGGACTGAGCCATTTTTCTGCAACTTCTTTTGTCATGCTTTTTCTTCTGGCATAATCTTCAAACTGATCTTGTTGAATTTTACCAACGCCATAATACTGACTTTGCGGATGCGCAAAATACCATCCACATACAGATGATGCCGGATACATAGCCAGACTTTCGGTGAGCTCTATGCCAATGTTTTGAGTGGCTTGTAATAAATCAAATAATTTATACTTCTCGGTATGATCCGGACAAGCAGGATAACCGGGCGCCGGACGAATACCCACATATTTTTCTTTGATAAGTTCTTCATTGCTGAGTGACTCATTTTGATCATAGCCCCAATATTCTTTTCTGGTTTTCAAATGCAGGAATTCTGCAAATGCTTCTGCTAAACGATCAGCCAAAGCTTGTAGCATGATCTTGTTATAATCATCATGATTCGCTTCAAATTTCTTGATGTGTTCATCAATACCATGAATGGTGACAGCGAAAGCACCGATATGATCTTTCTTTCCGCTGCTTGCAGGCGCAATGAAATCAGCTAAAGATAAATTGGGTTGTCCGGGTGCTTTTTTGATTTGTTGACGTAAGAAGGAAAGCGTAGTCTCTTTACCTTGATCATTTACAATCACATCATCATCTACACTGGCTGCTTCCCAGAAGCCAATGGTTCCTTTGGCAGTCAGCCACTTTTCTGCAATGATGGTATCCAATAATGCATTGGCATCATTGTACAGTTTCGTTGCTTCTTTTCCAACTATGGTATCGGTTAGTATCTCAGGGAAATTACCATGCATTTCCCAAGCAATGAAGAAAGGCTTCCAATCGATATAAGAACGAATATCACTCAAATCAGCATCTGCAAATACTTTTATGCCTGTAAAACCTGGCGTAACAGGAGAGAAGCCAGCCCAGTCGATATTGACTTTATTTTGTAATGCTTCACTGTAAGGCAGGTATTGTTTGATGCTTTTTTTATTATCAAATCCTTCTTTCAGTTTTACATATTCCTCGGTAGTAGATTTCAGGAATACTTCTTTCTGTTCTTGATTCAACAATGATCCTGCAACGGTTACACTTCTAGAAGCATCTAACACATGAACCACACCATTGCCATATTCCGGAGCAATTTTAACAGCAGTATGCATTCTGGATGTAGTAGCTCCTCCAATTAACAAGGGCTGTGTCATACCACGACGTTTCATTT
>JACVCQ010000310.1 GCA_016741945.1 Chitinophagaceae bacterium | reverse complement strand
CCATTGGGATGAATATGCTCGTTGTTTTTGTATTTGCGACGATAGATATAAGCTGCGATGCGAGGTAAACGAGCAATCAAATCCATTGCATCGTCATAAATAGGATTCCAGTATTCTTTTTTATTGATACCCTTTGCATATTCTTTTGCGAAATTACTTTCGGTTTGCAATGCCATCACACCTGTAACAAACATGGTCATAGGATGTGTATTGATAGGCAATGCATCGATGGTATGAAACACATGATTCGGAACATGGCTTCTTCTTTGCCATACACTGGTAATATGATTGGCATCTTCTTCTGTTGGCAATTCTCCCACCAACATCAGATAAAATAAACCTTCCGGCAGCGGTTCTCCTCCACCCGGTGCTTTGGGAAGCTTTTCCTGTAATTCAGGAATAGAATAGCCCCTGAATCGGATACCTTCCTGTGCATCCAATAAACTGGTTTCAGTTACTAAACCGGTGATACCTCTCATTCCTTGGTAGGCTTGTGCAAGGGTTACTTCACCGATCTTTTTATTTCCGTGTGTTTTGAGGATGTCTTTTATCTCAGCATTCGCAGCATCTGCTTTTGCCTTGAAACGATCTTTAATAATTCCCATTTCGTAAAATTTTAACTATGGCAAACGTTATAAAAAATGATTAAATGTCTTGTTAGATTGCGTCTGGGAGCGCTAAAGGTAAAACAAGTTGCCATGCTCAACAAAACTTATGGCATGAAGGTTGTGTAAACTCCGTTAAAATCACTTAGGTGCCTTGCGATAAAGGAATATCACAACAAAAATGAAGATCAAATTGGGAATCCATGCCGCCAATAAGGGCGGAAGATCACCTTTGGTGGAGAAAATGGTGGAGAACCTGTCTGTCAGGATAAATAAAGCTGCCGTTACAAAACCTACTGCAAGGTGCATCCCACTTCCTCCCCTCACCTTTCTTCCTGCTACAATAGCACCAATAAGGGTTAATAATAAAACTGTAATGCAAGTAGCATCTCTTCTGTAACGCTCCACTTTCAAACCATTCAAACCTTCAGATCCTCTTAATTCTTCTAATGCTATAAACCTGTCAAGTTCTGGTGTGGTTAATTTATCTTTTGTATACTTATCTCTGCTTAAATCCAACGGCTTAAAATTAAAATTCATGATTTGCTCTTGAGCCATTGTAATGTCCTCTTTCAGATCATAGACTTTTCGGAATAAAACAGCTTCTAATTTCCATTTACGGGTTGCGGTATCCCAAATGATTTGATCGGCCCTTGTATTTTCTGTGACCTTATTGTTCTTCATCCGAAAAGAAAAAAAGGGACCTCCTCGTTTTGTCAATGTATCATAAGCATAAATACCCGCATAAGTAAAAGAATCAATACGCAAATAGATATGACTACTGGTGCTGACCAATGCATTGTAGGTATTATTCTTGTCAATATAATTGGCTTCAAAACTTCCTCTGATTTGATTGGCCCTTGGTACTACATACTGATTTGCAAACCAAAGAATACCTGCTAACAGAATACCTCCAATCCAATAAGGTCTTAACCATCTGCTATAACTGGTTCCGCTGGCCAAAATGGCAATGATTTCGCTTCTGTTGGCCATTTTAGAAGTGAAAAAGATTACTGCAATAAATACAAACAGCGGTAATAAGAGGGCTATAATATGCGGAATGAACCCGTAATAATATTCGGTGATAATCTGTTGTACACTTAAACCTGATCGAACAAAGTCATCCGTCTTTTCACTCACATCTACAACAATCGCAATCACTGCAAAAAGAAAGATGGAAAAAAAGAACGTAGTTAGAAATTTTCGCAATATGTACCAGTCGAGTTTCTTCATATCAATGAATCAAAGATAACGACTCGTTAGAAGCTGCAAGCTTTAGATAGATGTATAGGCTCATTTCTGCGTGATTACAGTCTTTTTTTAACTTTTTCCAGCATTTCTCTTTTCCATGAACTGAAATCACCGTCCAGGATATGCTGTCTGGATGCTCCTACCAGCCAGAGATAAAAGGATAAATTCTGAATACTGGCCAATTGCATACCCAGCATTTCATCGGCCACGAACAAATGGCGCAAGTACGCTTTCGTATAAAATTGACTGATCTCATTCGGCAACCCTGAATCAATCGGTGAAAAATCAGTAGACCATTTTTTATTCCTAATATTGACTACCCCTTCTGTTGTAAAAATCATTCCATTCCTTCCATTGCGTGTTGGCATCACACAATCAAACATATCAATACCTCTGTCGATTCCTTCCAGAATATTCCATGGCGTTCCTACACCCATTAAATAACGAGGTTTATCAAAGGGCAAATATTCGGTACACAACTCAGTAAATTCGTACATCATTTCTTCAGGTTCACCCACACTGAGACCACCAATAGCATTGCCTACCGCATTTTTGGAAGCGATGTATTCACAAGAAGCTTTTCTCAAGTCTTTATACGTACTTCCTTGTACAATTGGAAATAAATTCTGTGTGTAACCATATTTATCAGGTGTATCAGCTAATCTGGCAAAACATCGGTCTAACCAGCGATGTGTCAATTCCATGCTTTTTAATGCATACCCATATTCACTAGGATAAGGCGGGCATTCATCGAAAGCCATGATGATATCGGCTCCAATACTGCGTTGGATATCCATCACGGATTCAGGCGTGAACAAATGTCTGCTCCCATCAATATGGGATTGAAACATCACACCTTCTTCTTTAATTTTTCGATTCGCAGCCAAAGAGAACACCTGATAACCTCCACTATCGGTAAGAATGGGGCGATCCCATCCATTAAAACAATGCAATCCACCCGCTGCTTCCAACACTGCTGTACCCGGACGCAAGTATAGATGATACGTATTTCCCAGAATGATCTGAGCAGATACATCTTGTTTCAATTGTTGTTGTGTCACTGCTTTTACGGTACCCACAGTACCTACCGGCATGAAAATGGGCGTCATGATCTCACCATGATCAGTAGTAATTTTACCTGCTCTAGCCCTACTATTCTCTGCTGTTCCCTGAAGATCAAATGTCAATGCCGCCATTTGGCAAAAATAAAGAAAGAATGTCTGATGTCGGATTTAGGTATAGGGGTTGTTCATTTACTTTATACGGCATAAAATTAAAATATCAGACATCTGAAATCAGACATCAGACATAATCCGACTTTGTTTTCCACATCTCCACAAGCCGCTCAAACATAGACTCTTGAAGCACTATTTTTGCGGAATGACGATACCAACTCTGCTCTGGGACATTTGTTTCTATGCGTTTTGTGGCATGATTGCCATTCAATTGTTTTATTATCTCTATTTTTTTCAGCGACTTGCTTTTTTTAAAGTGCCGGATCGAACTACCAATATGGAGCATCCGGTATCGGTGGTGATCTGTGCCAGAGATGAGGCGCATAATTTGGTGAAAACATTACCGGGTGTTTTGGTACAGCAATACAGAACCACCCATGAAGTAGTGTTGGTGAATGATAATTCTACAGATGATACCAAATACCTAGTGGATGAATTCAAGAAGATGTTTAAAAACATCAACTACATCGAACTCACACAGGAAGCAAAAATGATCAGTGGTAAGAAATTTCCATTGTCGATGGGTATCAAAAGTGCGAAACATGAAATTCTTTTATTGACTGACGCAGATTGCGTCCCCGCTTCTGAATATTGGATCCAACGGATGCAGGAATGTTATAACGAAGGAACAGAGATTGTGTTAGGA
>JACVCQ010000309.1 GCA_016741945.1 Chitinophagaceae bacterium | reverse complement strand
TTAAGAATAAACCAATCTGTAATACGCACTTTTAAAGCGCCGGCATAGATGAGCGTATCCTTAGACCGGTCTCTGACCATTAAACCTTCTAAATTCAGTCGATTCAGGATTCCGATACTCACATGCTTGATACGAACCTCTGTACCAAGTGACTTGGATATCCGACTGGTAGCCATACCCACCAGCTTATTCTGCACATACTCAGTTTGGATAGCAATAAAGATGACCAGTATAAGCGTAATGAGGACGAGTAGGGTATATCTTAATATTTTCAGGAATCGCTTCAGAAAGATCAGTTTAGTACAAATTTAGGTAATAGCTTCCTCTGTGCAAATTCAGTACCAAAAGGTATTTTGATCACCTAAAATAAAGCGAAAATAGATCATAATAGTTGATGTATTTGTGCATATTGTAATAGCATGATGGTTTTGCCATCTTTTATTTCCCCGGATTCAATCATTTCTATGGCTTTCGAGAAAGGTAATTCTAATACTTCGATATTTTCTTGTTCTGCTTCAATGCCGCCTCCATCTGTAATTTTCATCTCTTTGGTATAAGCTGCTACAAAAAAATACAGGATTTCTGTAACAGATCCGGGCGACATATAAGCCTCAAAAACCTTTTTTATATCTTTAATTAGGTATCCGGTTTCTTCCTCTGTTTCCCTTCTAATACAATTCTCGGGGTCATCCTTATCCAATAAACCGGCACAAGCTTCAATCAGCATACCATCTGAATTGCCATTGATAAATGTGGGAAGGCGGAATTGACGGGTCAAAATGACCGTTCCATGATCTTGATTGTACAATAAGATGGTTGCACCATTGCCCCGATCATATGCTTCTCTTAGTTGCCTTTTTTTATTACCCAGCTGATCGGTTATTTCATATTCGATTCGTTTGAGTATATACCAGTTGTCTGATAAAATATCCGTACGAAGGATCTCAACGGTTGGTGGCATATTGTTGTGTGTGCTATTGTTTGTGTTGTTGTGCCTGTTTTACACTTTCGAGATAGGTTTTGCTTTCTCCTTTAGGAATACTCAAAGAATGCCATTCATTTTCCCGAATCAATCTGCCGAGGTATACAATTTGTCCAACATGATAAGGATAATGTGCCAATTGTCTTAAAATAGCATCATATACCAAGAGTGGCTCAGTTCTAATGGTAACGGTTTTCATCAGATCACCGGGTTGTAAACTTTCAAGTGTATTGAGTAGGCAATTCCAACCTTCATTCCAAAAGGATAGTAAGTCTTCTCTTGTCATCTTTATGACTTCAAACTCAGCATCTCTTTTACGCCAATCTTTTTCTCCATCTTCTGTCAGAAAATTAGTCCACCTACTCAGCATATTTCCATACATATGTTGAATGATGATAGCGATACTGTTAGTTTCTGTATTCGGTTGATAAAAAAAATCATCATTTTTGAGTTGTTCAAATGTTTTGTCTCCTAACTCTTTGTAATACCTGAATCTTTTAATAGTATCCTTCAGGAATCTTTCTTCCAATGTTTGCATACAAATATTTTTAAAATCCGGCTACGGAATCATCACCTCTTTTATCTGCAACGGCTTCTCTAATACCATTGGGTAAAATTCTGATACCTTCTGTATGTCCAATTGAACTTCTTTCTCTGATTTTATATCCCATGGCTTCCAGTTTCTTTTTGGTATCGGCGAGGAAGTCCCTTTCAACCACTACCTCATCCGGAAACCATTGGTGATGGAATTTTGGTTTGTTAATGGCATCATCTAGGTCCATTTTAAAATCAATCATGTTAACCAACGCCTGAAAAACCGATGTTGGAATTGTTGTTCCTCCCGGTGTACCAATAGTGAGATAAGGTTTATTGTTTTTTAACATCAATGTTGGAGTCATGGAGCTTAACATTCTTTTACCAGGGGAGATGGCATTGGCTTCACCACCTAATGCGCCAAACATATTGGGAACCCCCGGTTTTACGCTAAAATCATCCATTTCATTGTTCAATAAAAAACCTGCACTACCAACTACAGTTTTACTTCCATAATTTCCATTCAACGTAGTGGTAACAGCTACGAGGTTTCCTGCTGCATCAATGACACTAAGATGTGTAGTTTCTTCGCTTTCTTGAATATTACCAGCTTTAATTTGAGTACTGATACCTGCTTTGCTCGGATTATAATCTTTCATTCTTTCTGTGAGATAAGCATCACTGATTAAAGTATCTACAGGTACTTTCCAAAAATCAGGATCACCCATATGTTCTGCTCTATCTGCATAAGCCCTTCTTTCTGCCTCAATCATTAATTGAACACTTGCAGGTGTTTGAAATCCGTAACTGCCTACCGGAAATTTTTCGATCATCTTCATCATTTGTGCAATTAAAATGCCTCCACTACTGGGAGGGGCAAAGCTGATGATTTGATGATCGCGATAATTGAATCGGATGGGCTCTCTGAGTTTAGCAGTATAATTTTTGAGATCATCCAATGTAATAATACCTTTTCCACGCTGCATCTCTTCCAAAATCAATTTTGCAGTTTCTCCTTCATAAAGTCCTGCTGCTCCATTTTTTTGCATACGTCTGAGTGTAGCTGCTAGTTCCTTCTGTACAAGCGTATCACCTGCTTTCCATTTTCCTTCTTTGGTCAATGCAGTGGGTCGGGTACTGTATTTGAGGAATGATTCACGGTAATTATTCAATGAGGCTGCTTCTCTTTCGGTAATAACAAAACCATACTCCGCCAGATCAATAGCAGGTTGTACCAGTTTCGCAAAAGGCAGTTTAGCATAGGGCATGGTTGCAAATAAGCCTGCTACTGTTCCAGGAATACCGGAAGCCAAATGTCCGTTTTGGGATAATGAAATATTTGCATTGCCCTGAGCATCTAGATACATATCTCTGAAAGCAGCAGCTGCAGCAGCTTCGCGATAATCTAAGCCCAATAGTTCACCGTTACTCCTTCGGGCAAGTAAAAATCCGCCACCACCTAAATTACCCGCGATAGGGTATACCACGGCTAATGTTAACTGAGTAGCGATAGCCGCATCAAAGGCATTACCTCCCTGTTTCATAATCACAGTACCCACCTGACTCGCCAATGGATGAGCACTTGATACGGCTGCTTTTGCATAATTTGCCTTTTTGACAATGGAATATTTGTAAGGATTGACCGCTTTCCCAGGTCCTACTACCGACACTACTTTTTGTGCCTGTATACCCGATAAAAGGAAAAGAAATACAAATGATAGAAGGCTTGTTTTCATAAGTGAAAATTAGGCGTTTTTGCACAAAACTGACCTTTCTAGAATCCTGTTTGTATAAAAAAATGAACCAATCTTTTCCGTGACCTCTATTTCTTCGCTACATTCACCACTCATTTATATTGAATATGAAATCATTATTATCCATTCTGGTGGTTCTGGTATTGTCTATATCAGTCACAGCTCAAAACGTACCCAGTCCTGAAACATATCTGGGTTACAAAGTTGGTACCCGTTATACGCGGCACCATAAAATCGTTGAATATTTCAATACAGTGGCGAAAGCCCGCCCCGATATGGTAAAGATCGAATCCTACGGTCAAACCAATGAGGGTAGAGAATTGATGCTTGCTTTTGTAAGCTCCCCTGAAAATATGCAGCGATTGGAAGCTATTCGTTTGAATAATCTCCGCCTTGCAGGTACTACCAAAGATAGGGCTGCTCCCATTGTAGAAAATGCACCGGCTATTGTTTGGTTGAGCTATAATGTACACGTTAACGAACCTTCTTCTT
>JACVCQ010000308.1 GCA_016741945.1 Chitinophagaceae bacterium | reverse complement strand
GGGTATAGTTCAGAAAAAAGTACTGATCTGACAATCGACTGTATCCTATTCCTGCCATCCGGAAAATACTATCTACTGGCGGTGCCGGCAACTCCGTATCCGGCAATCGCAAACGACAAGCATTAAGGCTATCAATCAATCGGTTGTTGAGCTGAATCACTTCTTCGGCCTCGTATTGGGGCTTGGATAGCTGTAGTTGATAAGCAATTCCCAAACGATCATAGTTCAAACCCCATAAAATCCTGAAAATGATATAGATACACAATATCTTATTCAATAACTTCAATCCAATCGGAAGAACGGAGTAGCGATTCAATTGTCCTTTCGATAATTGGATGATAAAACGGATAAGTCCCACTATCAGACTGATAATGAATAAGATATACAAGATATCTCCCACACTGAAAGGCACCCATTTTGTGATGGCCCTTAAAACATTCGATATACCTTTATAGATACCGGTACTATACCCATTTTCGATGATGGTAGGAAAATAGCCGATAATATGTAGTACTAAGGCAACGAAAAACAACCATGCCGGTTTGATCCAGATCAACGGAGATAATTTTTTGCCTTGATTCATGGTTACAAATATGAGATTTCCTCTTGATTCAGGTCTGTTGATAAGTAGAAACCCTTGAAAGGCAATTTTCTCTTGGCATTTACGCCATTATGGACTACCTTTGCAAGCCCTTAAAAATCGGTTATGAGTCATCGGCGGGAATATGAGATAGCTTTTGTGGGTTTAAAACCGGGGACTCATGTATACGAATACCGTATTGAGGACAAGTTCTTTACGAGTTATGGAGAGCAGGATTTTAACAACTGTATCGCCAATATTAAACTGAGTTTGGAGAAGAATAACAACTTCATGCAACTCAGGTTTGATATTGATGGAACATTGGAAACTTCTTGCGACAGATGCGGTAATCAACTGCCATTACAGCTTTGGGATGAATTCAACATCATTGTAAAAATGGTAGATGATCCTGAAATTATGAATGAGCAGGAAGAAGATCCTGATGTGTATTATATCAGTCGCGGAGAAAGCCATCTGTACTTGAGTGATTGGATCTATGAATTCATCAATCTCAGTATTCCGCTCCAGAAAATGTGTAAAGAAAGTGAAGTGGGTGGTCCACAGTGTAATAAGGAAGTGTTAGAGAAATTGAAGAAAATGGAAGAAGAAGCACAGAAAGACCAACACAAAACAGTTTGGAAGGGACTGGAGAAATTCAAAGACTTAGAATAAACATTATTGATACTCTAAAATTCGAGATATGCCGAATCCTAAACGCAGACATTCACAGCAGCGCAGCGCAAAGAGAAGAACGCACTACGTAGCACAGGAAGTTACATTGAGCAAAGACAGCACCACAGGTGAAACACACGTACGCCATCGTGCACACGTGAGCGAAGGTAAATTGTTCTATAAAGGTAAATTGGTAGCTGAGAAAGCTCCATTGAAAGCTTAATCCTTTTAGTACAGTTTAACCAAGCTTACCGCGCATGAATATTGGCATAGACATGATGGGTGGAGATTTTGCACCGCTGGAAGCGGTGAAGGGACTGAAACTTTATCTGTCTACCAGTTCACCTGCTGCCTCACTATATTTAATAGGTGATGAAACACTGGTCAATCCTCTGTTGGAGGAACATCAGGTTACATCACCTAATTTGCATTTGGTACATGCCCCGGAAGTGATCGGTTATCACGAACACCCTACGAAGGCATTAAAAGAAAAGCAACGTTCTTCTATTGCGATTGGGTTTCATTTACTGGCAACCGGAAAAATAGACGCTTTCATCAGTGCCGGAAATACCGGTGCTATGTTGGTGGGAGCCATGTACAGTATTAAGCCTATTGCAGGCGTAGCAAGACCTACTATTTCCACCATCATCCCCAAATTAAAAGGCGGAACCGGTTTATTGGTGGATGTGGGATTGAATGCAGATTGTAAACCGGAGCAACTCAATCAATTTGCCTTATTGGGAAGTTTATATGCCCAGCATATTCTCAATATCAACAATCCTTCTGTTGGATTAATGAATGTAGGAGAAGAAGAAGGCAAAGGCAATATTCTGGCACAAGCCACCTACCCTCTTTTAAAAGAAAATACACAGATCCATTTCATCGGAAACATTGAAGGTCGAGATATCTTCCAGGATAAGGCCGATGTAATGGTTTGTGATGGTTTTACGGGTAATATCATCCTTAAATTGGCCGAATCCATTTATGATATTGCCGTGGAACGCAACCTCTCTTCAGACAGCTATTTCAGTCGTTTCCATTATGAGAACTATGGCGGTACACCTGTTTTAGGTGTAGCCAAGCCAGTTATCATTGGTCATGGTATCAGCAACGATAAGGCTTTCATGAATATGATTGCTTTGGCGGAGAAAATGATCCATACCGATATCTGCGGCAAGATGACCAGTAGTTTTAGCGCTTAAATCCTAATTATTTATTGCCACTGTCCAAAGGACTCCCTTCGGAGAAGACACAGAAGACCACAGAAAAGGCATCAGTGCTCCTCTGTGCCCTCTCCGAAGGGAGTCCTACGTACAGTGGCAACCTCATTTCCATCACGAATTATAACCGTTCATCATTTTCAGAAAATCACTGAAAACAGACCATAAATAGCCTATTTATTTGATTATCAATATGTAATAAGTTTACTAAGCTATTTTGCAACAGATATTACTTTCCTAAAGATGGTACTATGTGTTGCATAGTACCAAAAGTTGACTTATCTTTGATCTATCAAATTAAAAAACACAAAAAATAACCGTTATGAAAAAGTTACTCAACAACATCCAGATTTTTGCGATGATCGCTTTGATTCCTGCTATTACCATCGCGTATTTGCACACTGATAAAGCGACTACTGAAGAAGAAACAGAAAAAACAGAAATTGTACGCAAAGGAATCAATATCCAGGATGCAGGAAGCATGATCCATTTAGTGAAAAGCTTCTAATTCAACAGATATGATTCAACAACGTACATCGCTGCAGATCAATAAGGGCAGTGGTGTTACAAAGTACTGCTAAGTACATCACTACCCTTTTCTCTATCGTTTATTCACATATTCGCGTTAAATACGGTTGAACTGTTCAACAGCCGTTGCAAAACTTTACCTTTGCACAAACAAATGTTAGTTTTAGCATGTGGCTGAATAATATCCTCGAAACGATAGGCAATACCCCCCTGATCAAACTCAATAAAGTAGCAAAAGAGATTCCTGCCACCGTGCTGGCCAAGGTTGACTATTTCAATCCCGGCAACTCCATCAAAGACCGCATGGCTTTGAAAATGGTGGAAGTAGCCGAAAAAGAAGGCAAACTCAAACCCGGTGGCACCATCATTGAAGGTACCAGTGGAAATACCGGTATGGGATTGGCATTGGCTGCTTGCGTAAAAGGTTATAAATGCATTTTTGTTACCACCGATAAACAATCCAAAGAAAAAGTTGACATCCTCAAAGCAGTAGGTGCGGAAGTCATTGTTTGTCCAACCAACGTTCTCCCCGAAGATCCCCGCAGTTATTATAGTGTAGCCAAAAGATTGGGACAAGAAATTCCCAATTCTATGTACATGAACCAGTACGATAATTTGGCGAATCGTCAGGCACATTACGAAACCACAGGACCTGAAATCTGGGAACAGACAGAAGGAAAAATCACACACTTTGTATGTACTGCAGGAACTGGCGGAACCATCACCGGAACTGCGATGTACTTGAAAGAAAAAAATCCCAACATCAAAGTGTGGGCTGTAG
>JACVCQ010000003.1:14121-23605 GCA_016741945.1 Chitinophagaceae bacterium | reverse complement strand
CCAATATAATGTGTGTTCGGCGCTTTAGGGCCTTGTTCCAAAAAAGAGGTGACTGTATATGGATTCTTTTGTGCGGTACCTAAAAATGATAGGCTTAACAGGATGAGTACAAAACATGATTTCATAATGATAGATTTGAACTAAATAAAGATACGAGAATGAATTAGCCTTTACAGATTGGGGGATTAAAAAAACATTGCATTGCTGAGGGGGCTTTGCCCCCAAAGCCGGACTTGTATGTAGAAGATTCTGTCTGCATTCTGACCGTAGTGTTGAAACCAGTTAGCATTGGATGCAGTCACATTATTATCCTTATCATAACTGATCACATATCAGTTTAGCATACTATGAAAAATTTTATTAATGGCAAACGTTGAAAAAGATTTTTTATAAATCTGATTGATCCATGTAAAAACATTAATTACCCACCATGCTGCCAGCAATACCCGTTCGGTTTTGCTTTCCTTTTACACTGTGCTCCTTTTTTGGTAATTCCCCGGCAATGATCATTTCCCTTAAAACCGCTCTTATTGATGTATCCATCCGCTTCAATATTTGAGGTATGTGTTAAGGAATCTATTTTTTGTTCGAGACGGGTGATGCGTTCATTGAGCTGCTTCAACTCAGTAGTTTTTCCATTTGGATCATCGCAAGAACACAAAAGAGTAACAATAATGATGAGTAGTATTTTTCTCATTTTTTTGTATTAGTTATCTGGAAGTTTTTATTGTTATTGATATAACTACCCCTCTTTAGACTATCCTTCGATCCAAATTCTTTTTCCCAGATATAACGTGTCATCACTCTCAAATACCGAGTGGTTTCAATGGGGTGTTTACCGCCACTGGTAAAAAATTCCCTGTTCTTATTACCAAAGTAATGTACCACACCAATCGATTTCTCTGTGATGGTACTTAAGTCGGTGATCTTTCTAAAATTTTTCCATCTGTCTTCATTAAATACAACCTTGTCATTGATGTCTTCAGCACAATCAATCTTCTCGTAGTGATCACCTGTCCAATACATACAGTTTGCACTTTTATCATAGCGCCAATAAATTCCTACAGAAAGAATTGAAACAAATAAGGCCACACCAATGATCAACCATTTCTTATCTATTATTAAAACATTTTTCCCTGATTTTATCTCACCGACTGGATTTATATAGTCAATAGGAATTTGCTTATGAACGGTGGGTTCTGTATGATTTTCTAATGCATTCTCATGGGGTTGATCTAATATAGCTTCATCATCATCATTCACTTCTTCTATCTCTTGCGATACATTTTCATCGATATGATCAACACCATTTAAAATTGCGTTTTCCTTCTCGCTTAACATGATATCCATTCCATACCGGTAGGGTCTATGCGGAAAATCTATTAACCAGGCAAGCAGTTCTACATTTTTATCATCTGTTTTCACTGCCTTTCCCTTCAGGTAATTTACAAATGCCCTAAACCCATCTGTGGGGAACTTTTCGATGGCAGTTAAGAATGAGTTATTCGATGCGGCAGGTCCAAAAAAAGATCGGAGAACAGGTTCATCTTTTCTATGAGGCCTTTCTTTATAAACAGTGAGGCACTCTTTGCGAATACTTGCCGGTGTGGGCTGTTTTAATGCAGGAGAGAATTCGGGTGTACTGCGTAACAATTGATAAGTACGAAATACCAGTTTGATGTATGCTGGGTGAGTCAGCCTCATATAGTTTCTCTTCCTTCTAAATGTACATAATAACCGGAATTTTCGGAATTACCAGATCAAAATAAGCCTTTAAACAGCGTTGAATATTACGGTTTCCCGGAATTTTCAGAATCATCGGAATTATTGGAATCCAATACAGTAAAGGATTTTAGACCATTCTATGTTTGCATTGTGATCGTTTGATACCTGTTGCAACCCATCAAACGATCTGCTGAGTGCAGCGATCGCAGCGAGGTTAGCAAGTATGGGAAGTTGCTGGCCAAACTGCGATCAACGCCCTTCCTTCCCATCGTAAGAAGCGCTTCTTACAAAACAGTCTCTGCCGGGATCGCTACCTGGTACGGGCAATTTTTTTCCACTTTTTAAATCATTCAACAATGGTAGAACTATTGATATGGTTGGCTATATTCTTGTGTATTAACCCAACCCAGACACTCGATAAAAACGGCAACTACAAAAACGGACATACTACAACTGTTTCAACTACCGATGATACGGGTGGTGAAACAGGAAGTAATCCCAAGCCACCAGTACCACCACCGCCACCACCTCCCACAGGGGGTTAACAGGCAACACAAAGGGCAGAAGTTATTCTGCCCTTTTTTATATATTTAAGAAAACTAAATTCTTGAAAGTATCAAAAGACCAATTGTTTGTCTTAATCATCTTACTTCTTTGGGGTTGCGGCATCAAGAAACATAATACTCCCGGGAAGTATACAGACTATGACAGAGGCAATTGGTATCATCACCTAGGAAAATTGGATTCTGCTTTCCTTATGTACAACAGATATGTTGATAATGCCGATGATACACTTAAAAAAGGAACCGCATACAGGTTCATGGGTGATATGCAATGGGAAGCGGGCGATCTTCATGGCGCCGAAGAAAGTGCAACAGGCGCCATACGAACACTTGATACACTGAATACCGAACATCATAGCGAGCTATGCTTTACCTATCGCTTACTAGGCAATATCAATGTTGATCTTCAGCATTATGATGAAGCCATCAATATGTATAACAGGGCGATGTGTTTTTCAACAGAGGATAACTTTCCACTTGAGTTAATGAATGATAAGGCCGTTGCACTTCAAAAAAAAGGAGCATACGATAAAGCCATTGCTATTTATGATTCCGTCCTACAACTAAAAATCAGCAATCCATCTCTTTTTGCAAGAATATTGGATAACAGGGCTACCACAAAGTGGCGGTTGAGCTCTAGCCATCCGGTATTACCCGAATTCTGGCAGGCACTACGCATACGAACCGATAGCCAATATCATCGTGGCTTAAATGCCAGCTATGCCCATCTTTCTGATTATTATGAAAAAATAAAACCCGATTCTGCTTTATGGTATGCTAACAAAATGTTGCAACAGGCATACATCATCCAAAGCCCTGCTGACAGGCTGGAAGCGATTGATAAGCTCATCAAACTTGATAATGCCGCGGCTTCAAAGAAATGGTATAACCAATTTAAAAAGCTAAATGACAGCCTGCAGCTTGCCAGAGATACAACCAGAAATCGCTTTGCACTCATTAGATATGATTCCCAAAAAAGCAAGGCAGACAATCTTGCATTAAAATCAAAAGTCACCACACAACGTCTATGGTTTTATGGATTGCTGGGGCTAGCGGCGATTGTAATTATTCTGCTTTGGAGCTGGTATAATAAACGCAAACGCCGCATCAAACAAGCAGCAGAACTATCCATAAGAGATTCCAAATTAAAAACCTCTCAAAAAGTACATGATGTAGTGGCCAATGGACTTTATGGAATCATGAATGAACTAGAGCACAATAACACCATTGAACGGGATCCTTTACTAACAAGAATTGAAGATTTGTATGAAAAATCGAGGGATATCTCCTACGAAGAAATGAATACCGCTAATGATACTGATTACAATAACCAAATACACGGCCTGCTAAATGAATTTACCAGTGAGCAAACCAAGATATTTGTAGTGGGTAACCAACCTGAATTCTGGAATAAGGTAACCAATTTTCAAAAAAGTCAGCTTTTATTGATCCTCCGGGAGATCATGACCAATATGAAAAAACACAGTGGTGCAGGCAACGTGGTCATAAAATTCAAAAAAGAGAACAATAGCGGAATAATCAACTATAGCGATGATGGAAAAGGATTTCCTGATGAGTTTGAATATGGTAATGGTTTAAATAATACGGTTAACCGTATTCAATCTATGAACGCTCAGATTATTTTTGGAAAAAGCGATAAAAGTGGTGCATCGATTGCCATCCGCTTTCCGCTTCAATCCATTAAAGCATGATTGATAAAGTTATTATAGCCGAAGACCAGGAGTTTGCTAATCTATCGGTGCAGAAAACCATGGATGACCTAAAGGTAAAGCAGTATGATTACGCATTTTACTGTGACGATGCCTTAGCCAAAATTCAACTCGCTCAAAAAAAGGGAGAACCTTATGACCTGCTGATCACCGATCTTTCTTTTGAAGATGATGGAACGGCTCAGAAGATTAATGATGGTATTGAACTTATACGAGCTGTTCGTTCAATTCAACCGGGTATACTTATCCTCATCTTATCTGGCCAGTATCGTCCTGTCGACATACATAACCTATTTGAGAACCATGAAGTAGATGCCTATGTGCGTAAAGCAAGACATGATGTACAAGAACTAAAGGCAGCTATGGATGCGCTTTCTAAAGGACAGCGCTACTATCCTAGGTCATTGGCGCAGTTAATTAAACGATCAAATACCTACGAATTCACAGAGTTCGATATTACAATTATCCGTTTGCTTAGCGAGGGTTATCAGCAAAATAAAATACCAGATTATCTTAAAGAGCACAACATTAAACCTTCCAGCTTAAGCAGCATTGAAAAACGTCTCAACCAGATCAGAGAAGAACTTGGGTTTGCAAATAACCAGCAGCTAATGGTTTTTTGCAGCAATGCAGGCTTATTATAATGAAAGATGCCTTTTTAGTTCGGGTCATTATTTTCAAAAACTTTTTATTCATCCCACTAGTTACGGTTAACCGTAACAAAAAGAGAACCCTGCCTATTAGTTTTGGTCAAGCCTACACGCATCAACCAAAACGAATTTTATGCTCACTGCACTGAAGCAACAAAAGTTACTCAATTCTCTGAAAGCCTATCGTAAGGATTTTTTAGATGGTAATATCAAAGAGCTTGACGAATCTGGTACTCGCATCATGATTAACCGGTTTCTTTCAGAAGTATTAGGATATAAGCAACTGGAAGAGATAAAAACAGAATACATGATCAAGGGTACGTACGCTGATTATGTGATACAAGTAAATAAGACTAGGCATTTCCTGGTAGAGGTAAAAGCCCTTTCTTTTCAACTATCCGAAAAACATCTACGGCAAACAGTGAATTATGGTGCTAATGAGGGTATAGAATATGCTCTACTCACCAACGGAAAGAATTTTGAGTTTTATAAAATCATCTTTGAACAGCCCATCTCATCCCGATTGATATTCGCTATAGATTTGAGTGATGTCTCCAATTTAAAAAATGCAGCTAATCATTTACAGCACTTACATAAAGAAAGCGTAGTAAAAAACTCTTTCAAACCGCTCTGGAATAAATGTGAAGCAACCGACCCTTACAATATTGCTGGCATCCTCTGCTCCGACCCTGTACTGAATTGCATTAAAAAACTAATCAAAACCAGGTACAATGAAAAATGTGAAGATGAGATCATACTTGCAGCAGTGCATAAGATTGTATCGGAAAAAATGGATGTGGGGTTGATAAAGCCGTTTAAAGCGATAAAGGTTAGAGTGAAGAAGGAAAAGAAAATTATTGAAGAAGAGATAAAAAAAGAGTCATCGGTTATTACTGAACCGTAAAATCAGCATAATACATCCAGCTTCTGAAAGAAAATATCCTGATAGCGATAAATAAAAGTCGAAATAAAAAATGGCCAGATTTCACTTTCAAAATGAACGATATAATGTACCGCAAGAGACTAGGTATTCTAGGTATCTAAAACAAGGAATATCTAGCGGAATGGGTGTTTCAGCGACCCGCTCTCAAAATAAAGAATTTACTGAAACACACGGGTCATACGGCGCACTTATACTACACCCTAATTGGAAGGCTAAAAGGAAAGAGATTATAGAGCGTGATCTATTTAAATGTGTGATATGTGGTAGTAACGAAGATCTTCAAGTTCACCACCGGCAATATCATTTTATAAAAGCAATTCAAAAATTTAAAGTACCCTGGGATTATCCTGACTATTTATTGATCACACTTTGTTCTAACTGTCACGGTCGCGGTCATTCAAAATTAAAAGTTCCTTCAATTACCCTTTAAATCTTTTATTATGTCTTGGATATCTAAAATGTTCGAAAAAAAAGGTACAGATAACCTTCCAAATAATCCTGAAATTCCTGAAGATGTTTTTATAGAAAAAGGGCATGTAAATAATTATGCTGAGCCAAACGAAGAAAGTGAAATAGCCCAGCACAATATACATATGGTATATTCCTTTTTGTCGAAGGACTATCACCAAACGGGTTATGAGGATGCATTGGTGAATCCTGATACGTCTTACAGAACTGAAAAAGTGCGTGAAATACAGGGCGATCTGGAAATAGTGATCTGGAAAGCAAGAACCTTTTATGAAGACGCCATTCGCGAACTTGATTTTTTAATAACTAGCAGGAGCAGACTTGGCATGGTAGACGTAGTGGATGAACTGAAGATGAGGAAAGAAAAAGCCGATGACCATTACAATAAAATACTTGAGCTTCAAAAAGAAGCAATCGAACAGGGAGACTCACACAGACTAATCATAAGTTATAAGCGGGGTTTTCAGAATGGGATGGCTGCCATTGCAATACACGAAAGCAATAAGAAAAATTTTTAAACATGTTTAACATACGAGAAAGCTGGATAAAAATAGGCTGTTTCCTTACGGGCTATAATTATTTTATTTTAAAAAACTGCAGTGAAGTATCCAAAAAATCGGTAAAAAAATATACAGCAGCCATGATCATCATGTGCTTGCTATGGGGTATAATTGGATATTCTTTTGCAAATAGATACTTGCATGCCAGTGCTAGTACCAGTATGGCTTGCTCGCTAGTTTTTATAATTGTAATTATCCAGATTGAGCGGCAGATCATCATGCAAACCCATAAGAATAATTATTTGCAAATATTCCGGGGAGTTATTGCAGTGATGATGGCAATCATTGGTTCGATCATTATTGACCAAATAATTTTTAAAGATGATATTGAATTAGAGAAGGAGCAATTTATTAATAATAAGATTGAAATTATTTATCCTTCTAGGGCTAGTATCAGGCAAAAACAAATTGATCAATTAAAAAATCAGCTTAATGATAAAAATAAACAACGAGTGGCACTGAATGCCGAAATTCAAAATAATCCTGTAATAAATACCACTACTACTCAAAGTAGTCCGGTTCCAGTAACATATAGTGAAACAGATACGGTTACTGGTAAAATGATAACAAGAACTCAATATGTAAACAAAGCAACAATTGGTAGATCACAAATTCCTAACCCTAATATCGCTTTGATTGCTCCTTTAGACTCACAAATTAACTCCTTGCAAAGAATGATCCTATCGCAGGGAGATTCATTGTCGAATCTCAGGAGTTCAATTGAAAGAACCTTAAAAGAAAAAACGGGGTTTTTAGATGAATTAAACATCATGTTTAGCTTACTTGGTAAATCTGTTCCTGCACTAGTTGTTTACTTGATATGGTTTTTCTTATTACTCGGCCTTGAATTTTTTATTCTCATGAACAAACGCCATGAAAAAGCTACAGACTATGATGCCATGATTGCCCACCAAATGGATATGCATGTTAAAAAGCTGAATCTTTTGTCGGGAAGATAGGTTTTTGTTTTAAAAAGAAATTTTGAGAGTTATAGTACAAATACAAAAAACTTTTATCGTACTGAGTCTAGCTATACTAGGGTGTAGCCATAGTAGTAGCGTGTACCTCTGCAACGGCCCACAATCAAAAGCATATCATAAAACAAGCCATTGCCAGGGATTGCGAAAATGTAGTACCGTAATTGAAGCCGTAGATATCACAACCGCGAAAGCAAAACATAGAAGAGCATGTAGCTGTTGTTTTTAAACGATTAAGGAATACAAGGAAAGTAATGCTGAGCTATAAAATATGATAGCCTGAAATTGACAGGCATACTTAAAATATAAGAATAAAGATACTGTTGCATAGGTATTTTATGAATGAATAGAACAGAGCATTCATTAGCATTATTCGTTTTAATAATTACTATTCTTATTTTTTAAATAGCTGCCAACAATATGAGGAGAAGAGAAAATACTAACGAAACCGACTTTAATTTCTAAATAAATATTTATTGATAAAATGACAGGCAAATAATTAAAATCCCCGTATAATGATTATTTTTATTTTACTACGTAATCTGAAGTCGCCCCAATCGACTAAAAATTGTTTACATACTTAATCAACTTTTGTCGAATGAGGGGTATTCTTTTCATTATTATACTTGCTACGCTTAGACCTATTATTTTATCTGCACAAACAATAGACTATACAGGTTCATTAAATATTTGTTCTGGACAAACGAAAACATTTACCATTAAAGATGCGCCATCTGGGACAAATACTTATAAATGGTTCAAAGATAATATTGAAATTACTCCAGCTCAGACAGGCAGTTCGTTAATTGCAACCTCATCTGGTAGTTATACAGTGGTAATTAATAACTCAATAACTACTCCAGCAGTTGTTTTAGTTGTGAATGCAAACCCAACTGCTGGTTTTACAGTTTCTTCACAAAATGATTGTGCGAATGTAAATACAACATTTACTAATACTTCTGTTGGCACATCACTAACTTATGCTTGGAATTTTGATGATGCTAATTCTGGAACAGGAAATACGTCAACCTTACAAAATCCCGTAAAATCATTTGTTGGTAATTCTGGTAATGGAACACAAAATTTCAATGTGTCGTTAACTGTAACAGATGCCAATGGCTGTACCAACTCTGTTACAAACAGTGTTACAAAGAAGCAATTGCCTTCAACAACTTTATTAGGTACCGGAAGCACAACATATAATAACGCCACTTATTATACCAATTGTAGTGCTTCCAATGCAAGTTTTACATTTTTAAATGGATCTAATACTAATAATACAGCTTATAAAATAGTTTGGGGGAATGGTAATGCTGATTTTCAAAGTGCTACTTTCTCTAGTCCTGGAGTAACTCAAAATTATACAACAGGGATTTATACTCTTACTTTTACAGTAACGGGGCAAAATGGATGCGAAAATGTTGCAACAAATTATGTTTTTGTAGGATCTACGCCTGCTGTTGCATTTGGTAGTCCGGGAAACACGGTGATATGTACAGGAGATGCACTTACATTTCCAATTTCAAGCACTACATCAAATCCCCCAGGCACAGTTTATACAATTACCGTCAACGACGGAACAACTCCTCTAATTGTAAATCACCCCGCACCAACAAACTTTACACATACATTTTTGACATCTTCATGCTTTGCGCCCACAGCAAATAATAATTCCTTTTCTACTTCAATAAAAGCCTCTAATCCATGTGGGGTTTCTGATGTAGTGGTTAGTCCAATCTATGTTTCACAAAAACCTGTTGCAGATTTTACTATTTCGAATACGAATGTATGTACTAATAGTTCAGTTATTCTAAACAGAAGTCCTTCTTCAAATACCATTGTTAGGGTTTCAGGAGTTTTCAACCCAG
>JACVCQ010000003.1:0-14111 GCA_016741945.1 Chitinophagaceae bacterium | reverse complement strand
TCAGGAACGCTTGGAAACGACAATGGCTCAAATGATCCTTCATTTTGGATATCTGGATCAACGAACCCTACACTAAACTTTACGACACCAGGAACTTACAGTATAAAACTACGAACCGGAAATAATACTTGTGGAGCTTCAGAGATAACAAAAACAATTTGCGTTAATGCTATACCAACAGCCTCTTTTAATATTGATCAAACCACAGGCTGTAACAATCTTTTAGTAAAAACTACAAACACAAGTCCTACTCCATCTTGTGGTGTTAATACCTATAACTGGAGTGTTTCCTATTCAGCAGCTTCCGGATGTACTCCATCTACTTCTTTATTTAATTATGTAACAGGTAGTAGTAGCACTTCTCAAAATCCGGAATTCTCTTTTGTTAACCCCGGAACCTATACAATCAGTTTGGTTGTAACAAGTCCGGGTGGTTGTGTTTCAACAGCTGCAACAAGAACTATTACTGTAAAATCAAAACCTACTGTAACATTAAATAGTATTCCCACATCCATTTGTGTAGGTTCTATTTCACCTTCTGCAACGGTTGCTAATTGTAATGCTACCACTACGCCCACATATAGTTGGACTTTTACAGGTGGTAGTCCGGCTAGCTCAACGAGTGCCTCACCAGGTAGTATTAGTTATGCTACACCGGGAACTTATACAATACAGTTAGATGTTACAAATGAATGTGGTACAACAACAGTAACACGATCTATTGAAATTAGACCAATACCTAATGCTACAGTACCTGCTAATCAGGAAATATGTACTGGCACATCCGTTGGATCATTCACATTTACTGGTAATGTTACAGGAACAACTTTTGCATGGGCAAACAATCTGACATCGATCGGATTAGCTAGCTCCGGAAATACAGCTACTATTAATGCATTTACAGCAGTAAATAATACAAGTTCCCCAGTGGTTTCCACCATTTCAGTTACTCCTTCTGCCGGGGGCTGTGTCGGCCCTCCAAATTCGTTTACAATAACAGTAAACCCAAGACCTACAGCGCCGGGTGTAACAAGTCCTGTTGCATATTGCCTAAATGCAACACCGTCTACTCTCACTGCATCTACAGTTCCCGGAAATACTGTTTTATGGTATAATAATAGCGGATTAACAGGCGGCTCTACTACCGCTCCTACACCAAGTACCGCTATTGCAGGTACTACTACTTATTATGTTACGCAAACAAATGCATTTACATGTAGAAGCAACTCTTCTGCAATTACTGTAAATGTTACCAATGCAATCTCAAATAATACTATTACAACAGACCAAACTATTTGTGCCGGAACAAACCCTACGAGCCTTATTGGGACACCAACAGGTGGTACAGGTTCATTTATTTACCAATGGGAGTTTTCTACGAACGGCGGTGCTTCTTGGTCCAATGTACCTAGCGGAGGTACATCCTTGTCTTATAACCCTGGGCTAATTAGTACTACAACTACTTATAGACGACAAGTTTCTAGCGGCGCCTGTAATTCAACCTCTAATTCTATTACTATTACAGTAGTACCCTCATTAGCGAATACTGGCATAGGAAGTCCACAAACAATTTGTCAAGGAAGCCCAGTAGCCTTATTAACAGGTCAATTACCAACAGGTGGCAATGGCTCATATAGTTATCAATGGGAAAGTTCAACCAATAACAGCACTTGGTCTACAATTCTTGGCGCAACACTACAAGACTACCAACCAACAGCCATTAGTTCAACTACCTATTTCAGAAGACGCGTTACAAGTGGTGTTTGTAATGTTGTTTCGTCAAGTGTTGCCGTTGTTGTTACGCCTGCATTATCCAACAATACGATTTCCAGCGATCAAACTATTTGTATTGGATCTTCAGCAAATACACTCACAGGAACTAACGTTGTAGGAGGAAGCGGAACACTGGCCTATCAATGGCAGTTTTCAACAGATAATGGTGCATCATGGACCAATGTACCCTCAAATGGAAATAACAGCTCTTATAATCCGGGGGCAATTTCCTTATCAACATCATATCGCAGAATAGTGAGTAGCGGTGCCTGTACACTTATTTCCGGTAATACCGTTACCATTACAGTTTTACCTGCATTAACCAACTTTTCTATTTCAACTGATCAGCAAATTTGTGAAGGCAATCCAACTGCGTTATTAGTAGGTCAATTACCAACAGGCGGTAATGGCTCTTATACCTATCAATGGGAAAGTTCAACCAATAATAGTACATGGAATACTATTACTGGTACAAATACTAAAGATTATCAGCCCCCTGTATTAACAACAACTACTTATTATCGTAGGAGAGTCACTAGTGGTGCATGCTCGGTTCTTTCTCCAACTGTTACAATTACTATATATAATAATCCCAACGCAGGTACATTATCTGCATCGGTTATCAATGTTTGTCAAGGTGCAACAGTTTCTATATCAACTTCCGGCATTATTGGTGCAATTCAAAAATGGCAATACAATTTAACTCCTGCTGATAATAACACTTGGATAGATGTTACTCAAACAAGTAATACTGTATCTTTTACCAATGTTCAAAATAGTTTTGGTGTTAGAGTAGTAGTAAAACAATCTGGATCATGTACAAATGAGGCAATTAGTGCCGTTACACAAGTCAATACATCTCCAACAACAGTAGCAGGGGTTACATCTGGTAATGCAACCGTTTGTATTACAGGAAATAGTGGAACTATCAACTTATCTGGTCAAACAGGATCGGTCATCCGTTGGGAACGTTCAACTAATAATGGTTCTAGTTGGGCTACTGTAAATAATACTACCACTTCTTTAAATTATTCAAACCTAACAACTACTACTTTGTACAGAGCTGTTGTGCAAAGTGGGGTTTGTCCACAAGTCAATTCTACTGCAAGCACAATAACTGTTGTTCCGGCGGTTACCCCTTCGAATGCTGGAATAGATCAAAGATTATGTAATCAAACACAAGCAACACTTAACGGTAATGCGCCTTCATTTGGAACGGGAGTCTGGAGTCAAGTATCAGGATCCACTGTAACAATCACAAATCCGTCATTACGAAATACTACCATAACTGGATTACAGCCTGGACAAACATATAGATTTAGCTGGGTGATCACTGGTCCTGGGGCTTGTCCTAGTTCTTCTGATGATGTTGAGATTGTGAATACACCTGCTATGACATCAGCAACTGCCGGATCAGATAAAATTGTTTGTGCATTCACTTCTGGAAATGATTCTGTTTCACTTGCAGGGAATAGTTTACTGAATCCCACATTTGAAACCGGCACATGGACATTACTTAGTTCAGTTCCTGCTGGTAGTTCTAGTACAATTCGCAACCCTAATAGTCCTACATCTGTATTTATGTTTAATAGATCGGGTACTTACAGATTAGTGTGGTCTATTAGTAATAATGCTTGTGCAACCACAAGAGATACTACAGAAGTAATTGTATTTGATAAACCAATAACCGGTCCATTGGTTGCTTCTGCCAGCAAAGCTTGTGTTGGCAATGATATTCTAATAGCTGCGGGAAACTCATTTAGAGGTGTAGTTTCAAAATGGCAATATTCCTTTAATCCTGCTATACCCTCTACCTGGATAGATACATCTGTAAATTCAACAACGATTAATTTTTTAAATGTTCAAAAAAGTTTTTCAGCCAGAATCATTTCAATTTCGGCCGGTGTATCGAGGGGTTGTAATTTATCGGATACATCCGTAATTCCTATAGAAGTAGTTCCTGAGTTTAATAATATTATTGATACTACGGATCTAACTGTATGTCCAGGACAAGCAGTTGCCATTGCAGGTCAACTACCCATTGGAGCATACAATGTTTTTGATTACCAATGGCAACAAAGTAAAGACGGTAAAACTGATTGGGTGGATATTCCTGGTCAAACCGGAGCCAATTTAAATACGACTCCACTATCAACAATTTATGTAAGAAGACTCGTCATTGTATCTCCCTGTATTAAGGCTAGTTCTTTGGCTTACATTTTTGTTAGACCCTCTGTTGGAAATTTTTTAATGTCTGACAGTGTTGGAACCTGTTTTCCATTCGATGTAACTTTTACTAATCTGGTACTACCTTCCTCAAAAACAACTTGGAATTTCGGTGATGGTGCATTCAATGAGGGCGATGTGGTTTCGCATACTTACAGGTCAACAGGAACTTTTCAGGTGGTTATGACAGCTCAATATCCCGGAGGATGTAGGTTTGAAGCAACAAGAACTGTTACCATAACAGGACCTAAAGGTATTTTTCAGCATAATATTACTCCGGTATGTTTAAATGATGCCGCAAGATTTGAAGTGGCGGCTCCAGGCGTGGATTCTATTCGATGGAATTTCGGCGATGGAAATGTACGGGTTTCCACTGAAAAAATTGTTTCCCATAAGTATGCAGCAGCAGGACCTTATTTTCCAACAGTTGATTTACTTGCCGGACCTGAAGGCAAGTGCAGAAGCCGGTTAAATGGTATTGATTCTATACGAGTAGATAATGTTACTGGTAGATTTACAAATACAATTGAACAGGCCTGCGGTAATACCATTGTAGCTTTTACAGATCGGTCTACAGCTTTTTATGGAGTGAAGTCAATACAGTGGGATTTTGGAGATGGAAATAGTAGCAATAATAGAAATCCTATCCATACATACAACGCTCCTAGCACTTGGCAGGTAAGACAGATTACCGAAGGTAATAGTGGTTGTAAGGATACCATTCGAAGATCAATACCTATTACCATTTGGGATATTCCAAAAGTAAATACGAATAAAGACTCTATTGCTTGTGTGGGTCAAGTAGTTCCTTTTGCTGCGAATGTTTTTTCACTTGACCCGATTAAAAGTACTGTTTGGAATTTCTCTTCCGGGTCTACCGTTACTACATTAAATGCACCTACTGTTTATCAGTTTCCGGGTAATTATTTAACTGTGTTTGTTGTTACTACCATTCATAACTGTTCCGATACCGTAAGACTTCCTATAAGGGTTTTCCCTTCTTTATCAATTGATCTGGGTCCCGATAAACTCTTACCTACCGGAACGCTACTTCCATTAAATAGTACCATCACAAATGGACCGGTTGCTGAATGGGAATGGAAGCCGAATAATGATATTAACTGTAGTACCTGTCCGCTACCAATAGCAACCATAAAAAACAATATTACCTATACTGTTAAAGGTGTTACAGCTAATGGCTGTATGGCAACAGACAGTATTAACATAAAAGTATTTTGTGAAAGAGCACAAGTGTTTATTCCGAATGTATTTACACCAGATGGAGATGGTTTAAATGATGTATTGATAGTTAGGGCCTCAGGTATTCGTTCTATAAAATCATTTAGAATTTTTAACAGGTGGGGAGGTGTTGTTTTTGAAAGATCGAATTTTCAACCAAATGATAAATCGCAGGGTTGGGATGGCCTTATCAACGGTAAAAAAGCACCACCCGATGTATACATATATACTTGTGAAGTGATTTGTGAAAACAATACAAGCTATCCCTATAAAGGGAATATTACATTGTTTAAATAATTTATTATGAGAAAAGTTTTATTAGCAATACTCTTATGTTTTCCGGTAGCTTTATTATCGCAAGACTTTTCATTTTCACAGTTCTATGAAATGCCGATGTTGCGCAACCCGGCTTTATCGGGCATATTCAATGGCGATATCAGAGTTAGTTCTGTTTATAGAAATCAATGGGCCAGCGTTACAGTTCCTTTTCAAACAAGAGCACTTGGCGTAGAGTATAAAAAATCTGTTAATGATCAAAGTAATAGCTACTATACCTTTGGATTACAGATGACGTATGACAAGGCAGGCGACTTGGCACTCAAACGAATTCAGGTTTTACCTGTCATTACTTATCACCAGTCTCTAAGTAATGATAATGATACCTACTTATCCGGTTCATTTATGCTTGGAGGGGTACTAAGTAATTTTGATCCTTCAAAAGCTCAGTTTGATGATCAGTTTAGAAATGGTAGCTATTCACCAGGCAATGTATCAGCACAAATACTTACCAATACAGGCATATCTTATATTGATATGTCTGCTGGGTTGGTATTTTCTTCCAATTATGGAGAAGACTCCAGATTTTATATTGGCACAGCTCTTTTTCATCTCAACAAACCCAAATTGAATTTTTTTAATGCTGATGCGAATTCTTCCCATGCACCAAAGCTTGTTTTTAATGCAGGACTAAGTACACCTTTTACTGAACGAAGCCAAATTATTGCGTACGTTGACTATTATCAGCAAACCGGAAATAAGCAATTGTTTGGAGGTATGTTATATGAATTTCCTGTAACATCTTATTTAGATGATGGTGATAATATCAAACTTTCGGTAGGTGCTTTTTATCGATGGAACGATGCTTTAATACCTGCTTTCAAAATACAGGCATCTAAATTAATGCTGGGTCTTAGTTATGATGCTAATGGATCACAACTAAGAACAGGTTCACAATATAGGGGTGGAATGGAAATTACATTATCCTTTCTGGGTTTTCTAAAAGGTGAGTCTTCTTCCAGAAACAAAGTTCGATGTCCGAGGTTTGGAGGGAAGAATAATGTTGGGTGGTGGTATTCTAAGTGAGAGATAATGATTCAGCAATCATTTACCATTATTGCCGAAGGGGGAATGATTAATTTCTTATTGATGACGGTGGGTGTGGGGTTGTTTGGAACGTTTACGGCTTATTTGACTTTGCAGTTTGTGGGGAGATAAGTGAAACATGGAAGAATGAAGATGGCAATATGGTCGAATAATCTTTGAGATTCTGGCTATATACTTAGTTGCAAAGTCATCAAATAAGCAATTTTCTTAAATTGATAGTTTAGGTTATTTTAGAGTAATGTAACAGCCCTTATTCTGAGAATGAGATCTATTGCCTTTTTCGATATTGAAGTAAGTAATACTAGCAAACAGTTGCTTGATATCGGCTGTGTTTTGATAGATGATTCAGCTTTTCATAAAAACCAGCCTAAAGAGTTCGAGAAATTTATTGAGAAATCTGATTTCATTTGCGGGCATAATATTCTATCTCATGACCTTATTTACCTACAAAAGTATTTTGGCAATGCACAATGGGGAATAGATAAGGCTATTGACACTTTATTGTTTTCTCCTTTGTTATTTCCCAAGCAGCCCTACCACAAACTTTTGAAAGACGAGAAGCTACAAACAGATGAGCTTAACAACCCTTTGAACGACGCTAAAAAAGCCAAAGATTTATTTTTTGATGAAGTAGCTGCGTTTCAAAAGCTGGATGATGAGTTTAAGGAAATATTGTATTTGCTTTTGTCAGATCAAAAAGGGTTTGAATTTTTTTTTAGATATATCAATTACTCCAGTTCGCTAAACAAGGAGCAATTACACGCTATAATTAAAAATCGTTTCCAGGGTAAAATATGTAGTGAAAGCGATCTAAAATTATTCATTGAAACCTCTCCCGTTTCGTTAGCATATACATTAGCCTTATTAAATTGCGATGATCGCTTTTCCATTACCCCAGCCTGGGTTTTAAAAAACTATCCTGATGTTGAAAGATTGCTTTTCTTAATGAAAAACAGCCCATGTATACAGGGGTGTGATTATTGTAAACTTGCTTTAAATCCTATTCAAGCCCTAAAAAAACATTTTGGCTTTGAAACATTCCGTAAGTATGGTGATGAGCCACTACAAGAAGATGCTGTTAATGCTACTATTCATGGCGAATCTATCCTCGCTGTATTTCCTACAGGCGGAGGTAAATCTATTACTTTTCAGGTTCCTGCATTAATGAGTGGAGAAAATGCAAAAGCATTAACAGTAGTGATCGCTCCCCTGCAATCTTTGATGAAAGATCAAGTAGACAATCTTGAAAAGAAAGGCATCACAGAAGCTGTTACCATTAATGGTTTGCTCGATCCTATCGAGAGAACAAAAGCCATTGAAAGAATCGAAAATGGCTTTGCAAGCCTTTTATATATTTCTCCTGAATCACTCCGCTCCGTTACAATTGAACGACTACTCCTGAAAAGAAAAATTGCAAGATTTGTTATTGATGAGGCACACTGCTTCTCTTCATGGGGACAAGATTTTAGGGTCGATTACTTATACATTGGTGACTTTATAAAAAACCTTCAGGAGAAAAAGGGCCTTGATTATAGAATTCCTGTTTCCTGCTTTACCGCCACAGCCAAGCAAAAAGTAATTGAAGACATCAAATCCTATTTCAAGGATAAATTAGGCCTTAACCTAAACGTTTTTACTGCCAATGTTTCAAGAACCAATTTGCATTACAGTGTTTACCAAAAAGATAATGAAGAGGAAAAATATAACCAGCTAAGGAGTATTATTGAAGCGAAGAACTGTCCTACGATTGTATATGTTTCCCGAACTAAAAGAGCATATAAACTTGCCAAACGATTAAGTGATGATGGATTTGTAGCTAAACCCTATCACGGTAAAATGGATAAGGATGAGAAATCCGAAAACCAAAATGCCTTCATGGCAGGAAAGATAAACACAATGATAGCCACTTCTGCATTTGGTATGGGCGTTGATAAAGACAATGTTGGTTGTGTAATACATTATGATATTTCCGATTCGCTTGAGAATTATGTGCAGGAAGCAGGACGAGCCGGCCGTAATGAGGCAATCAATGCCGATTGCTTTGTATTGTTTAATGAAGAAGATTTAGATAAACACTTTATTCTGTTGAACCAGACAAAGATCAGTAGTAAGGAAATAAACCAAATCTGGAAAGCTATAAAGGAACTTACAAAAACAAGAGACAAAGCGTCTAACTCAGCACTTGAAATAGCAAGGAAAGCAGGTTGGGATGATGGTATCAATGAGATTGAAACAAGAGTAACTACGGCTATTGCCGCCCTGGAAGATGCAGGCTATTTAAAACGAGGACAAAATATGCCCAGGGTTTTTGCCAATAGTATTCTCAGCAAAAATGCACAGGAGGCTGTTGATAAAATTAATGCCTCCGAGAAATTTTCAAATAAACAGAAGGAACAGGCTGTTCGTATTATTAAAAAACTTTTCTCTAGCAAGAGTAAACGTTTATCGACGGATGAAGATGCTGAATCGAGGGTAGATTACATCTCTGATAAGCTAGGTATTGTAAAGGAAGAGGTGATTCGTGTTATTGAGTTAATGAAAGAAGAAAAAATTCTGGCACAAACAAAAGACTTAACAGCCTTTATTAAAAAAGCAGAATCAGTTAATAAATCATTGTCCATTGTTGAAAGCTTTAGAAAACAGGAAGAGCTTCTATTGTCTCATCTAAAGGAAATAGAAGCTGCCTATCACTTAAAAGAAATTATCGAACTGTTTGTTCAATCAGGTATCAAAGACTGCTCCCTCAACAAACTCAAAACGATTATTAATTTTTGGGCGATCAAGAACTGGATAAAGCGACACAACCTTGAATACTCAAGAAATCATGTGCAAATGGGCTTACGGATGGATAAAGCGGAGTTCAGGGAAAAGCAAGAAAAACGGCATTTGCTGGCAAAATTAATTACAGAGCACCTACACAAAAAAGCCACAGAATTAGCTGGAACTGACAATAAGCAGGAAGAAATATTGGTTGAGTTTTCTGTACAGGAACTAAAAGAAATGGTGGAAAGCGAGCAAGGCATGTTTTCGGTAAAAGCAAGTCTTGATGATATAGAAGACAGCTTATTTTACCTGTCGAGAATTGAGGCCATTAAAATTGAAGGTGGTTTTTTAGTTGTGCATAACAGGCTAACTATCGACAGGATAGAAAAGAATAATAGCATACAATACAAAAAGAGTGACTATGAAAAGCTAAAACAGTTTTACGATCAAAAAGTACAGCAGATCCATATCGTAGGTGAATATGCTAAGAAAATGATCCGCAACTATAATGAAGCGTTGCAGTTTGTGGAAGACTATTTTAAGCTTAACTATACTTCTTTCTTATCCAAATACTTTCCAGGTAGCCGCCAAGATGAAATCAAGCGAACCTTAACGCCTGAAAAATTCATGAGATTGTTTGGGACACTCTCACCGGCTCAATTAAAAATTATTAAAGATTCAGGCAATCAGTATATGGTTGTAGCTGCCGGGCCGGGCAGTGGAAAAACAAAACTCCTAGTGCACAAACTGGCCTCTCTTCTTTTAGCCGAAGATGTAAAACATGAGCAACTATTGATGCTTACTTTTTCCAGAGCTGCAGCTACCGAATTTAAAAAACGACTGATAGAGCTAATAGGCAATGCAGCCAATTTCATAGAAATAAAAACCTTTCACTCTTATTGTTTCGACCTGCTCGGAAGAGTCGGGAGCTTATTAGAATCAGATAACATAATTCATACAGCAGTAGAAAAAATAAGAACCGGCGAGATTGAAACTTTCAGGATTACCAAAACAGTATTGGTAGTGGATGAAGCGCAAGACATGAACAAAGAAGAATATGAGCTGGTAAAGGCCCTGATGGAACAGAACGAAGAAATGCGGGTGATATTGGTGGGAGACGATGATCAGAACATTTACGGATTCAGGGGTGCAGATTCAGCATATATGCAAAACCTGATTACCGAAAAGAAGGCCAGCAAATATGAATTAACGGAGAACTACCGGAGTAAAGACAATATAGTTTGTCTTGCCAATGCATGGGCTTCTACCATCAGTACCCGGTTAAAAACAGAGCCTTGTTTTGCCAGCCAGCAACAAAATGGAGTTATTGACATAACAGAATATGCTCAAAATAATATCATTGTTCCGCTTTCAGCTGTTATCAGTAAAGCTGCGTTATCCGGTTCTACCGGCGTACTCACCAAAACAAATGAAGATGCCGTGTTGCTGTCAGGATTATTATTGCAACAGGGCGTACAGGCAAAGTTAATACAATCGAATGACGGGTTTAATCTTAGCAACCTATGTGAGCTTCGCTTTTTTTCGGATATAATTAATGAAAATTCAGATAGCCCTTCGATAACAGATGAGGACTGGGAAGATGCTAAGCGACGATTAAATGCACATATCACCGGCAGCGCAAAAAAAGACCTTTCGAATGCGGCTATCAAAGCATTTGAAGAAGCTAATACAGCCAAAAAGTATAAAAGCGATTGGAAAGCCTTCTTGTTCGAATCTAAAGTGGAAGACTTTCTGAGTATAGATTCAGAAGTGGTGTATGTTTCAACTATTCACAAAGCCAAGGGAAAGGAGTTTGACAATGTATACCTGTTATTGAAAAATTTTACACCCGCTACGGATGAAGATAAGCGGCAATTCTATGTTGCCATTACAAGGGCAAAGACTAATTTATCAATACATTACAACGATAGGTATTTGAAACCATTTGTGGTTGATGCACTCACGTATAATGAAGACAGGAATATATATTCGGAGCCACATCAAATAGCCGTTTACCTTACACATCGGGATGTTCAATTGGGATATTTTGAATTTGTTCAGCACAGAATAAATACTCTATTCAGCGGGACTCCACTTCAAATAGTAGAAGACGGATTAGGAAACTCCAAAGGAGAGTTAATTCTTAAGTATTCACAAAAGTTCAGAGAGGCCTTAAGAGAATACCAGGATAAAGGGTTCAACATTGCAGCAGCCAAAATAAACTATGTCGTTTATTGGAAAAATGAGGCTAAGGAAAAAGAGATTAAGATAGTATTGCCATTATTATTATTGAAAAAAGCATAACTAATTCTAGTTTGCTAACGGTTTCCCGTAAAATTTAGCGTGCTGCAAGTTATACTTTTAGGCTACTAAATTTTTTTAGTATGAAAAACTATTACGTCAACAACCTTTCACAAAGAAATGGCGATCATGAAGCGCATCATGAACATTGCAGTTTTCTTCCTTCATCACAAAACAGAACTTATTTAGGTATTTTCTCAAACTGTAATGATGCAGTTAAAGAAGCTAAAAAACATCACAAGCAAGTGAATGGGTGTTATTACTGTTCAAAAGAATGCCATACCCAGTAAGTCAGCAATATATTTTATTTATTATATCAATCTTGAACAATCACTAAGACTTTGCCTAGAATAACACTAAATCGTAGAGTTGTTTATAAGTGGGCTAAAAACATGGGGGTATTTAGACCCTAACAACTTTTGATTTATCCGTTTTTCTTTCAAAGAAACCTCGATTATTTGTCGGGGTTCTTTTTTGTTTTTGTTGGTCGGGCAGCAGCCAGATAAAATAAAATGACCCTATGCCTTGGTACCAGACATAAGGTCATTAAAAAATCTAAGTTTGAGCCTTTACCACTCAAGACTGCTATATATGTTTACACATTCGTATCTACTCTGTGTAAAATACAAGCATTGTGTGATCCATTTTTAATGGAATACATTTTACCATTGATCTCTTGTACAAATTCGATGGTTACTGCTAACATAACCGGGTGTTCACAGTTTTCAGATAAGGATACACTGATATTGAGAGGGTCAACAACCCCACTCAAAGCGTATGCTATGTATTCCGATTCCGCAGATACAGACTCTTTTACACCTGTTTCAAAGTTGATAGCTGCAGCAGCCATTAAGAAACGGAAATGCGTTGCACCATCCGGCTTTTTCAATTTCTTCTCCATCTGAAAACTATCTACTTCAAGTGTACAGACGCCCGTAGCACGGTCAAAAGAACTGCGGATACCTCCATCAAAAGTTTGTTCAAAAGGAGCGGCTTTGTTGAAGTCGAAACCTTCGAGAATTTGCAATTCACCATCCAGTACATTCCGAAATCCACGATCGCTTATTTGATCGAGTTTAACGGCTTTGAGCATGACGGTGTTTAAGCGATTGTTCATACGGCTGTCTTTTGAACCACTGATGGCATCACTCAATGCCATACGAAGCAGTTTTGATGCGCTAACTGCGCGTGCAAATTCTGCCATATTTTCTCGGGTTCTTTGAAATGCCGGACTGGTTGCAATGGTTTCTTTAGAAACTCCTTTTACTTTTTGTACACTGTAACCGTTGGCGGTACGGTAAAAGGTCAGGTTTTCAATTCTGCCTTCCAGTGGTAATATGCCTACTTGTTTTGCCATTTTGTTTGTTTTAAATGTTTTGAAAATTGTTCATCTGTTAAATGGTTCTGCTGCAGTCATTACATTCAACAGTTGCATGCATGACAAAACAAACCTAGTATTGAACAATTGTGGTTAGGGCTGGTAGGGCTGGTATCAGCCCTGTTAACCTATTGATTATCAGATAGTAGCTTTCGATAATTTCTGAATCTACAATACCTTAATTTGTTATTACACTTACTTGTTTTCTGCAGCAAACAAGTAAGTAGAGTCCTGCTTGCGATCACAAACCTAGATACTGAAGCCATATGAAAAGGGTGGCAGGGGTGGTGCCACCCCTTGCAAGTATTTGATTATAAGAAGATTGGTGAAAAATATTTTTTTTGCTATTTTTTCCAGAATGTCTATTCCTGAAATCACTTTACAGGGGGTACGGAATTAAAATGTGGATAAGGCGAACTAAAGGTGAACCCCTAGTGAACCCTTACTGAACCCTTGGTGAATCCCCCTGTGCCTCTTCGTCGCCAACCTGATCTGCGATCACGAGATTACTCAGCGGTGACAACGAACTGCCAAAGAAAATGACGGTCAACTTTTGGAAAGTTTCGGAACTTTCCAAAAGTTACAATTCGAGATTAGAGGCTGATATTTTCTACCTCTTTTAAAATGTAAGGAGCAATAAATTTACTGAGTGACTGAGGAGTTACAAGCTCTACTTTCCTACCAAATAGTTCTTACAGGAAGAAGGACAAGTCCATGAAATTGTCAAATGTTTTTTTGCCGGGTACAAAATCTACCAGCAAATCAACATCACTTAATTCTGTTGAGGTTCCTTTCGAGAATGAACCAAAAATACCCAAACGATTTACTCCATAGGATTTTATCACTTCTCTATTTGTAGAGATAGCAGATAAGAGTTCTTGCTTACTATGTAGTTTCACCCTGCTCATTCTGATGATGAATTTACTTTGTTTAACATATGTGTTGGTCATGCGACCAACAAAAAAACCCTACGCAGGAAATAGGAGGGTTCTGCTCCCAAAGATGGACTGGACACAAGAACCACCTGATTAAGCGCCTGCAACCCGAA